>CBJLVJ010000010.1:0-13688 GCA_966426465.1 uncultured bacterium
AAGCCTGCCAAGCGATGGTATGGGTATGGGCGGCAACGCCGAGCGTCCCATGGCCAGCGACCCGGTCGTGGCCATCTATCCCGCGGCCTTACCACAGGTGTATGGCTATCTGCTGCCGCGCTGTGGGAGCGCCTCAGTTGCTGAAGATCTGGCCAGCGAAACGTTCCTGGCAGCCGTAGCTGCCAGCCGCCAGGGGAGTCTCTCCGAAATCAATGTTGCCTGGCTGGTGGGCGTGGCTCGCCACAAGCTGGTCGATCACTGGCGACGCCTGGAGCGCGAGCAGCGCAGCCTGGCCGCGGCCGAGGCTTCGGTTGTAGATGTGGATGACCCATGGGCTGAGTGGCTCGACGCCGAAGCAGCATACGCGGCTCTGGGACATCTACCGATCCCGCAGCGGGCTGCGCTTACGCTGCGCTACCTGGACGGACTACCCGTCACCGATGTCGCCGAGCACCTCGGGAGAACGGTGCACGCCACAGAGACGCTCCTGGCCCGATCGCGCGCCGCATTGCGCCGCCAGTACCGAGAGGAACACCCGCATGCCAGCTGATCCGCTCGATGCGCTCCGGCTCCCAATCGTGCCCGTGGAGCCTCGACCGGAGTTCGCCGAGGCCCTGCTGCAGAGTATCCAGGCTGCCGACCAGCCGGAGCGCCGCACGCCCCCGACGATTCGGTATTTCGTCAAGGATCTGGATGCCGCGGTTCAGTTCTACTGCCAGCGGCTCGGCTTCGAGGAGGAGCTGCGTCCTGACCCGGTGTTCGCGATGCTGTACCGAGGCGACCTGCGCCTCCTCCTGAGTGTGCCAGGCAACCACCCGGGCGGACACGCCCTGACCGACGGGACCATTCCGTCACCCGGGGGCTGGAATCGCATCCTGATCCAGGTCACGGATCTCGATGCAACGGTCGAAGCCTTGCGTCGCGCTGGTGTCCACTTTCTCGACGACAGGCCCAGCGGGGTTGCCGTCAGGCAGGTCCTTGTCGAGGATCCGTCCGGCAATCCGATCGAACTGTTCGAGCCCGCGACTGGATATCACGAGCGAGCGCGCTAAAAAACCCACAGGGAGGATACCTTTCATGGCTACCGTTCAGGTCCGCTACATCGTCAATGACGTCGACGCTGCCATCGTTTTCTACACCCATCACCTCGGGTTCAAGGAAGCCATGCACCCGGGCCAGAACTTCGCGATGCTGACGCGCGGCGACCTGCGCCTGGTGCTGTCCGCGCCAGGTGGCCAGAACGTCGGCGGTGGCTCCACCCTGCCGGATGGTCGCACGCCGCAGCCTGGTGGCTGGAACCGCTTCGCGGTCGAAGTTGATGACCTCCCCGAAATGGTCGAGCGACTGCGTAACGCCGGCGTGCATTTCCGGAGCGACATCATCCAGGGCGTCGGCGGTAATCAGGCGCTAGTAGAAGACCCGTCCGGAAACCCGATCGAGCTGTTCCAGCCAGTTCGTCCCGAGGCGCGGCTCACCCCCACGGTCCTGAGCCAGCCATAGCCTGGCGCGCGATTGTGCCTGGGCGAGAGCCTCGAGAGCCTGGAGATCAATCCACTCCGTGTCGATGGCGAGCAGATCGAAGCGCTCGACGCCGTCCTCACCTGGCGCGCGTCGTAGGGCGTAAAAGATTGGCCGCAACCTGGAGCCTGCGGGGAGCTGTCCAGGTGCACCAGGCCGCGCGTCAGCGGCTCGGGATGCCAGCTGTGTCGAGACCTCGACTGAACCGCCAGGAGCGGCAGCCCGAGCTTGCGGAGGACGTCGGGCACACGGACTCTGCTGAGCGCTACTCATCTGATGATGTGCACTCCTCCTTCTTTTCTTGATCGGTCGGTTGCTCGGGGACTCGGGCCACCGGCAGCCCCCAGCCACGCCGGATGGCCAGGAGGCGCAGCCCGAAGCAGAGGACCGCACCGACGATTGCCAGCGGGGTGGACGGGAGGTGCAGCAGGTAGCCGACCACGACCACAGCCGCGCCGGCCAGTGCAGCGACCGCGTACAGCTCCGCGTGCAGCACGGTGGGGACCTCCGTCACGAGCACGTCGCGCACCACCCCCCCGCCAACGCCGGTGACAACCCCGAGCAATACCGCTGCGAGCGGGTTGAGCTGGAACGCGAGTGCCTTGAGCGCGCCGGCGACCGCGAACAGCCCAAGGCCGGCCGCGTCGAAGACCAGCACCGGGCTCTGCCACCGCCGGACCGTCGGATGCCACCAGAACGTCGCCAGGCCCGCAAGCACGGGAACCACGATGTAGCGCCAGTCGGCGACCGAGGCCGGCGGCACCGCGCCGATCAGCAGGTCGCGGGTGATCCCACCGGCGGTGGCGGCGGCGTAGGACAGCACGAGCACCCCGAACAGGTCGAGGCGATGCCGGACGCCCGACATGGCGCCGCTCAGCGCGAAGACGAATGTGCCGAAGAGGTCGAGTCCCAGGACGAGGGTTTCCATCGTGGTCTCCCTGCCGCCGGCTAGAGGTCGCCTCTGCCCGGCGGACAGGCCGGCGCGGCGAACACAGCTGGCTTCATGCGGGCTCCACGAGAGGGTGCAAGAACGGCCAGGTCACGCGTGCATCCGCGACAGGCGTGAGGCGGGATACTGGTCGTATCCATCTACTGGCGTCCGGGCTGGTGCCGTCGGTCGGGCACCAGGGAAGCCAGGACGTTCCCGAGCAGCATCCCCAGGGCCAGCGCCGTGCCCACCTCGGCCATGTCAAACCAGCTCGTGAAGCCCTGCACGAGATCGCCCGTCCCAAGAGCCGGCAGCGGCGCCGCAGGCGCGAGTTTCGGTTCCGCTCGCCGGAGCAGCACGAACGCGCCCACGAGCGCGCCGAGCAGGGGCGACAGGATGACTTCCTGCCAGGTCGCCTGCACGCTCGGCGCGAAGCCAAGTGCGAATGGGGCTAGACCAGGCAGCACCGTCCACGCCGGATAGAGCGCGGAGGAGGAGCCGAGGCGTTCAAGCCGCTGCAGGGCCTGCCCCACGGGAAGTCGGCCGCCGTCGATCTCGTGCACCAGCTCACGAAGCTCTGCTGCTCGGTCCAGGCGCGGGATGTCGGCCACTTCGTGGATGACGGCGCTCCATTCACCCTCGTCAGTGCGGACGAGGAGCACCGCTGAGTCCGGGAACGCCTGGGCCTCCGCAGTGACGCCGTACGCCTCGCCTACCTGTTGCACGGTCGAGCTGATGTGGAACGAGCCCTCGCCACCGCCGCGAAGCATGAAGCGGGTGAGCATCACCAGCAGATCGACGGTGAGGGCCGCCGACGCATGCACCAGCCAGGGTCGTTGCTCGCCCCTCAGTGCCTCCACCCAAGCTCTCCTGGTCGGGTCGGGGCGACAGCCTCTAGGACGAGAGCCAGGCCATGGCGGCGACCACGATCGCCGCGGTCCCCGTCTTCAACGTCGGCTCGATGACCGGCGCAAAGTGCGGTGAGTGGTTGGCCGGAATGTCACTGGCAAGCCTCCCCGCCGCCTCCGCCTTGTGCCACTGCTGGGCGTCGATGCCACCCAGCGCCCAGTAGGTGTACGGGGCACCGAGTGCATCCGGGATCCGGCTGAAATCCTCGCTGGCCGACTGGCGGGGGGCGGTGAAGGCCCGGTCGCCAAAGTAGTCCTTGAAGGCCGCTGCAACCCGTGCGGGCACATCCGGATCGTTGGAGGTGAGCGGATACTGATCGTAGAGCTCGAACTCGGGATCTTTCGGCGAGCCGGAAGCCATGCACTCGCCCCTCACGACGCGCTCGATGGCCGTGATCAGCAAGGTACGCGTGGTCTCACCGTACGCGCGGATGTTGAGCTCGATGACGGCGTGATCGGGGATGATGTTGCTCTTCGTCCCGGCGGTGACCCGGCCGACGGTCAGCACCGCGAAGTCGTCCGGGGCGACTTCCCGCGCGACGATCGCCTGCAGACGCACGACGATCATCGAGGCTAGAACGACCGGGTCGATGGACAGTTGGGGCATCGAGCCGTGACTGCCGCGTCCGTGGACCGTGATGCGCATACTGGCGGCGGTCGAGAGAAATGGGCCGGCGAGGGTACCGATGGACCCGGACGGGTACGCCAGAACGTGTTGGGCCAGGGCCACGTCGGGTTTGGGGATCAGCCTGGCGAGGCCGCCTTTGACCATTTCCTCAGCACCTCTGCCAAGCTCCTCTGCCGGCTGGAACAATGGAATGAAAGTGCCGTGCCAGGCCGATCGATTCGCGGCCAGCAAGCGGGCGGCGCCCATCAGGCTGGCAACGTGCACATCGTGGCCGCAGGCGTGCGCGACCGGGACATCCTGGCCCGAGCTATCGGTCTGGTGGTCAGTGCTGGCGTACGGCAGACCAGTCTGCTCTTTCATGGGCAGGGCGTCCATGTCAGCGCGCGTGAGCACGGTAGGACCGTGGCCGTTCCGAAGCATGCCGACCACGCCCGTCGTGCCGACCTTGTCATGCACCTCATACCCGGCCTCGCGCAGCGCGCCGGCGGCTGTGGCCGCTGTGTTCACCTCGCGATCAGAGAGCTCCGGGTGCTGGTGGAGCGTGCGATAGACGTCTTCCTGCCACGCCTTGATCCCGTCCTGTCCGGCCAGCACGCGGGCCGCGGACGAATCAGCGGCTGTCGCCGTGTTGCTCGATGCGGAACCTGATAGCCGCTCTTCAGCTCT
This sequence comes from uncultured bacterium, assembly GCA_966426465.1. Classification (GTDB taxonomy): domain Bacteria; phylum Chloroflexota; class UBA6077; order UBA6077; family CF-72; genus CF-72. The sequence continues at coordinate 4,649 of CBJLVJ010000010.1, forward strand.
CGGCATGGTCGTTGTCCCTCCTCGCTATTCATCCGCAGACGCGTGCCTTCACCTCGCGGTCGAGAAACGTCGCTCGAATGTGAAAGCGAATTGATCGGAGGCACCAGGCTAGCACGCGACGGGACGCCGGGGCCGCACGCTGACCGCCCATGCTCGGAGCAAACTCGAGCTCAGCCCGTGCTCCTCCAGATGCAGCGAACGAAGGAACCGGGATGCGGCGGCAAACGGATACACCACGGAGCACGCGTCGTGGGTGAAACCGAGCAGCGTCAGCTCGGCCGAGCGGGCCCCGCCGCCGATCGCGTCGGCAGCCTCCAGCACGCGGACGGGATAGCCCGCTTGCGCCAGCAGCCTGACACCGGGCCGGGATTTCCGGAATTCAGTGCTTAGACGCCGATTATCTCCAGCTCGCGGTTGAGCTCGGTCAGGATCTTTACGCCGGTATCCGTGACAAGCACCGTGTCCTCGATGAAGGCACCACCGAAGCCGAACTCGTAATACGGGGTCTCCACCTCGAAGACCATGCCGGACTCCAGCGGGATCTCGGTGCGTGGATTGAGGATCGGCAGGTCGTAGTACTCGACGCCGATGCCGTGGCCCACGTGCTGGCGGCGATAGTGCGGGATACCAAGCTCACGCACCCGCTCGACGGCGCCGTTGAACACATCGCAGGCACGGCTCCCGGGCGTCATCAGCTCGAATGCGCGACTCTGGCCACCCTTGCTGGCGGCGTGGTACTTGCGCAACGTTTCTGATGGTTCGCCGAAGCTGACCACTCGACCGATGTCCGAACGGTATCCAGCCAGCGTGCAGCCTACATCGAAAAAGATGTAATCACCTTTCTGGAGGCGCGTCTCACCGGCCGCGACCTGCGCCAGGGCCATGCCGCGGCCGAAACGCAGCAGCGTGAAACCCGGCCTGGCACCTCTTTCGACGATTGCCCGTTCGAAGACGTGGGCGAGCTCGCGCTCGGTCACCTCCTCTCGGGCCTGAGCCACCGTCGTCCGCAGTGCGTGCTCTGTGACACGGAGCGTTGCAATCAGACGCTCGTGCTCGGCGGCCGTCTTGACCATCCGGATATGGCGAAACGTCTGCGCCGCCGGACGCACTTCCAATTGCGGGAAGCGGTCGCCCAGCTGATCAAGAAGAGCAGGATTCGGACCGCGCTCGTCGACCCCGAGCGTACCCCGCGACAGCCCGGCCTCTTCGATCGCGGTGCACAGCGCCTCGAAGGCGTCAGCTTTGGGCTGGCGCTCGCAGGTGATCTCCCAGACTTTCCGCTCGTCGGCGTTGAGCTCGGCTTCCTCAGACCGCTCGCGAAAAAACGTGCCGTAGCTGATGGCGCCGCGGACCGTCGGGTACGCCTCGACCGTCAGGTCGGCCTCGGCGGCCGAGACAACCAGCAGGCCAGCATCCGGCCGCTCCCGGTTGGCGACGACATACGCCTGGGTATCGTGCGGAAACAGCTCCTGGCCGAGGTTCCAGATACCGCTCAGATAGAAAAAATTCTCGAGGGTGGAGGCGACAAGGCCGTCAAGGCCTTCGGTTTCCATGATCGCGCGAGTGCGCGCTGTATTCATCGGCATACGAAACTACCGCTTCAACTGATCGCCGGGTGCTGAGCGCGCTCGATGGTCTGCTCACTGCGCCACGCCCGTACGGTCTGCGGAATTGAGAACGCGATGTAGACCACGAAGCCGATCAGCGGAAGTGAATGCCACAGCTGGTCCTGGAGCGCCAGCCCCAGGTACAGACTGATCGCGACGCTGATAACAAACGCCCAGACGGCCCTCCAGTTTACCGGCCCAATGCTGTCGAGCGGTGCGGCGTAGCTCATCCGCTGCACGACGAAATAGTCCGCCAGCATGATACCGGCCATCGGTGGGATTGCATAACTGACGTAGCCAATGAACCCCAGAAAGCTGTTGATGATACCCTGGCTCACACCCCAGTAGGCGATGACGATACCCACCAGACCCACAACCAGGTTGGTAATGAACCGCTTGATGCCGAGCGCATTACTGACCGCCAGGCTCGCCGCGTACAGCTCGTTCATCTCCACTGTGAAGCTCTGGATCAGGAAAGCGATACTGGCCAACGCGGTGACGCCGATCAGTCCGAACGCTCGGCCCAGATCAGACGCACCGAGGCCAAGTCCGAGCAGTAGGCCGAGGAAATTGAACCCAAAATTCCCGACGATGAACTCCGCTATGGTGGTGCTCACCACCGCCCAGCTATTCTTGCCAAAACGCATCAAGTCCGGCGTCACGACCGCACCGGTAAGCCACTTGGCCACGCCAAGCCCGAGAATGGTCGGCAAGGCCATCTGACCGAGCTGGGCTGGTGTGGCGTTGACAATCGCCGCAAACCCGCCGGCGTGAGTGATGGTGATCCAGTCCGCCACGAGCACCAGCACAATCATGAGCGGCACGCCCAGACGGGCCACCCACTTGAGGCCCTTATCGAATCCGAGCCCGGCGATCGCCAGGAACAGCAGACCGAGCACCAGGCTGTAGATGGCCTCGGTGACCGAATTCAGCCCCGGCAGCACATCCACGGTGATACCCAGAACGTAGCCATAGAACCCGGCGATCACCAGCGCCAGAATGATCGACGGAAGCCGAGACCCCTCTCTGCCGAACGCGTAGCGTGAGGACAGCGCGAAAGAAGTCCCTTCTCGCTGTCCGATGAGTCCGATCAGAATCGAGACGATCGCCACCACCGCGGAGTAGCCGAGGGCGATCAGGATCGCGTTCAAGAAGCTGAAATACAGGCCGATCGTGTAGCCAAAGACCAGGTCCGACGCGGATACCGTCAGGCCCATACGCACCAGGGCGATGTCCCAGGTTCCCTGGCGTGCGCTCAATGGCACGCGTCGCAGCGAGAAATCGTCGACAGCCTCGGTAAATGACGACGCTTGCTCCTGTTCAACTGTCATATGACCTCCAACTCGAGTAGTGTGGCACGACTTCGCGGGCAAAATCACGTACCTGCTTCAGCATGTCATCGACCGAATTGCCAACGAAGTACAGCCCGCACAGATGACTGACGCCCGCCTCCTGGAGCGCTTCCACCTTGCGGCAGACGGTGTCGGGGGTGCCGACCAGATTCACGTCGAGATAGCTCTCGATGCTCACGCCGCGCAGCGTCGACGCTTGCAGCGAGACCAGGTGGTGGTACAGCTGCGATCCTTCGAACGTCCGTCGCGCTTGCTCCGGCGTCGGCCCGAGACACACAATCAATTGCGGGGCGATCGCAATAGCCGCGGGATCTCGACCGGCCGCGCGTGCATACTGCCCGAGTTTTGCTTGCCCCTCGCGAATGCGGTCTGGCCCGATGCCCGCCGGCAACCACCCCTGGCACAGCTCGGCCGCGCGCCGGATGGACCCGTCGGCATTCCCGGCTGAATAGATCGGCAGTGGGTGCTGAAGGGGCTTGGGGTACATCTCCACGTCCTGAAAGCGGTAGTGCTTACCTGCGAAGCTTGCACGGCGCTGCTCGAAGAGGAGCCGCAAGACCTGTATGCCCTCGCGCACGAGTCCAGCTCGCGGTGCGCCCGCGAGGTCCGGATAAGCCGATTCCAGCTCTTCACGATACGCTCCAACACCCACGCCGAGGATCAGACGACCGCCGCTGAACTGGTCCAGGGTCGCCACCTGTTTCGCCAGCAGCACCGGATGACGCATGGGCAGCACCATCACTCCGGTGACGAAGCGGAGCCGCGACGTCCTGGCAGCGCAGTATGCATACGTGATCAGCGGCTCGAAGAAATCGGGCGGATCGGCGAATGTCTCGCGCACGTACCGCTGAGTGCTGATGTGGTCGTTGCCAGCCACCTCGTAGTAGCCGAGTTCTTCAGATTCAAGCGCAACGCGCAAGATATCCTCCGGCGTCGCGAACGGGACCGGGTACATCATACCAGTGGTGCATGTCGGCAGACCGACGCCAAATTTCACGTTTGTGCCTCCTTCCAGACGTCGGCAATTGCGCCGATGAGACGCTCCATGCTCCAGCCAGTGGCGGGCACCGGATGAACCGCGAGCTGATCGATGACCGGTAGCAGATCGGCGATGCGCCGGTGCACCTCAGCCGCCGTGCCGGCGATGGAGAAGTGATGGATCATGCTCAATGGCAACATGCTGGCGGCCTGGGAGATGTCGCGATAATCGCGACGAGCCATGAGCGCGCGTGCCTCCTCCGGTGGGTGCGCGCCCACGGCTTCGACGTAGGCCCAATTGGGATAGCTGACCCATAGCGGCAGCGCCACGAAGTAACGCACCGCGGCCTCAGCACTGCGGGTGTCGTCGGCAATCGAGACATCCACCCGGGCCACGATCTTGGGAAGCGGGCGCCCGGCTCGCTCCGCTCCGCGGCGTACCATGCTGATCGCGTAGTCCACTGCCGCGCGTGATGCAAACGGGGCCATGATCACCCCGTCGGCAGTTCCACCCGCCGCCGTCAGCGCCTGCTCGCCGCGTGCGGCGACAAAGATCGGCAGTGGCCGGGTCGAAAAATTCAGGCTGCCGCCGCGAAAGGACAGCACCTCGCCTTCAGTGGTGACTCGCTCGCCCGCAAAGAGCCCGCGTAAGATGGCGACCGCTTCCACCAGCGCCCTGGCTGGTTTGCGACGGATGATACCCATCGGAGGAAAACCGGGACCGCCGGCGCCGATGCCCACCACCACTCTGCCTGGCGCAACATCCTCCAGGGTCCCGAGCGCCATCGCGATCAACGCCGGATGTCGCGCATATGGCTCGGTCACTCCGGTGCCCAGGCTCACGCGCGTGGTGTGGAGCGCGATCGCGGTCAGCACGACCATGGGATCGCGATAGAACTTCTCGTCGGCTACCCAGATGGAGTCGTAGCCCACATCCTCCGCGCGTCGAGCGATGTCCACCAGGTCAGGCACCGGACGCTCCGGCAGCAGCAGCAGTCCCAGCTCAGCGCCGGAAGCCATACACCGCCTTCAACACGCGTTCGAGATCCTCCAGGTCCGGTTGGACTGAAGGCAGCTCTTCGGCACCCAGCGTGATCTCAGGATCTTTGAGGCCGCTGGACGTGAGCAGCGCCACCACCTGGTCATCACCGTCGAGCACGCCGTCCGCGCACAGTCTCTCGGCGGCAGCCAGTGGCATGGCTGAGCTGAACTCGACGAACAGACCTTCGCCCTCTCGCAACTCGCGGTGCCAGCGCAGCGTGGTCTCGTCGGGCACGGCAACCGAAGTCCCACCGGTGGCGCGGATTGCGCGTAGCGCTTGATACGTGCTGCGCGATGTCGCGACTGAAAATGCCTGCGACCCGGTACCCTCCGTGTACATCGGTGCCTCGTGACCGGCGGAAAGCGCCGCGGACAATGAAGGATATGCCTCCGCCGCGATCAGTCTGGGCAGGCGGTCGGTGACTCCTCCACTCATGAGCTCGGCGAATCCGGCATACACGCCAGCCATCGCATCGCCGTAGGCGACCGGCAAGATCACCGCGTCAGGTGCTTGCCAGCCCAGGTCCTGCGCAATTTCGAACGCGATCGTTTTGTGGCCTGCGATGCCACTGGCGTGGCTCCCGACCGGCGGATCAGCCACGTTCGATACGGGTAGCCAGTCCCATTCGTGCGCCACCGCGCGATTCAACATCCAGCGATCGGGAGCGGTCGGCGTCGCAACGACCATCGCCCCGTATGCGCGCATGAAGCGCTGCATCGTGCCCGGGAAACTCCGGGTGGTGAAGATGACGCACGGCATGCCTGCGTGCGCGGCGTACGCGGCGGCCGCCGCCCCGGCATTGCCGGAGGAGGACACCCCGATGCCACGCCGGCCATTGACCGCTGCCCATGAAACCGCGACGCTGGCCAGTCGATCTTTGAACGACCAGGTCGGGTTCTGGGCCTCGTTCTTGACCAGCAGCCGCGGCAGTCCCAGCTTCGCCCCGAGCTTCGGGATCGGGATCAGAGGCGTACCGCCTTCGCCGAGGGATAGTGCGCTGGCGGGATCGACGGGCAGCGCCTCGGCATAGCGCCACACGCCCGGCGGACGCCGCTCCCACTCCTGCACCAGGGCAGACGTCAACGGCGGGTGCGGGTACTCGAGATGCAGGGCAGCCGGTACCGCCGACTGGCAGCGCGGACAGCCGAACAGATCCTGGTCCACGCTGTAGCTGGCGCCGCACCGCACGCACCGAAACCGCATCTCGCCCGAGTTGGACATCGCCAGTGATGTAGCAGCCGCCGTACCGCTGCCGGCGCATCCATCGCGTATGGGCTTGACAGCCGCCACATGGCGCTGGGCGACTTGGCGTAGGCCTGGGCGCCACTATGCCTACCTGCCGCTTGTCGCTACCTCGCGACTCGGAGTGCGAGGGCGTGGTGTATGCCCCATGCCGCCCGCGAGGTCAGACGACCGCAACACGCTCGTGTCGAGGCGTGCTCTGCCGGCACACTCGGCGGCGAAAGACTCGATCCCAGCGAAGTTGACGCCGGTAACGATGCTGAGTGGTGCTGCCCGGTACCCTGTCCCCACTGCACACCGGGCACAGGGTAGGTTGCTACGCTCAGTGCAAGAGCCGCGCCTTTTGCAGACTTAGCCTTACAGTGTTAGGCTAGGCCTTACAAAGTCTGGCGAAGGTTCGTTCCACCATGCGAGTACTGGTCCGGGTGCTGCGACGCGCCCCTTTGGTCTCGTACTTCGCTCTCGCCTACGCGGCCTCGGGCGTGGCGCTCGCCGTTCTTGGCTTGCCTCGCATCGATGGCGACGGCGACCGGGCACTGATATCCCTGGCGATGTTCCCGGTGATCGTGATCGCCGCCGCCATCGCTGGCCTCGTCATGACCGCTGCTACTGACGGCGCGGCTGGTCTCCGCCGGCTGCACGCGCGCATGACGCGCTGGCGGCTGGGGCGCTGGTGGCTGGTCTTGCTCATCCCGCCGCTTGGCATTCTGGCTGTGCTCACGTTCCTTCGTGCGTTCGTCTCGCCCAGCTTCTCCCCGCAGTTTCTGGCTTTCGGCCTCGGCATTGGCCTCGTGGCCGGCTTCTTCGAAGAGATCGGCTGGACCGGCTTCGCCTACCCGCGGCTGCAGACGCTCTTCGGCGGTGTGGGCGGCGCACTTGTGCTCGGCATCCTGTGGGCGTTCTGGCACCTGCCCGTCGTCGATTCACTGGGCGCGGCCAGTCCGCATGGCGCGGCATGGCCGGCGTTCTTCGCGAGCTTCGCGCTGCTCATCGTCGCCATGCGCGTGCTCATCGCGTGGCTGTACGCCAATACGGGCAGTGTGCTGGGCGCACAGCTCATGCATGCGAGCTCGACGGGCTTTCTGGTGGTCCTCAGTCCGCCTGCGGTTTCCCCCGGCCAGGAGGCGCTGTGGTACCTGGTGTACGCCGCCCTGGTGTGGGTGGTGGTGGGCGTCGTGGTGGCGCGCTGCGGGGTGAGCCTTACGGGCGCGCGGCGAGGGGTGCTCGACCGCACCGGCGAGCCTGAGACAACCGACGCCGTGGCAACCGTTTGACGAGCCTCACCCAACGTGCCGCCCGGCAGCGCGCAAACAACCGACGCGGCGAGGGCGATCGCTTGCGACAGGAGTTGCTCGCCGCGGCCATGGCCACGGTGGTCTCCAGCGGCTCCCCGCAACTGACGTTGCGGGGCATTGCGCGCCAGGTCGGTATCGCGGCACCATCGGTGTACCTGCACTTCCCGGATCTCGATCACTTGCTAGCGGCTGTCGTCGAGCAGGGATTTGCACGTCTGACGGTGGCCACGACCGAAGCAGCGCGGGACGTTGCCGATCCCGCGGAGGAGCTGCGCGCGCGCTGCCGTGCGTATTGCCAATTCGCGCTCGAGTACCCGCGCCTGTACCAGCTGATGTTTCAGGCCGACCTGCCGCTGACGTTGCTGACCGAGCCGGACGCGACACCAGGCCGCCGCTCGTTCGAAAACCTTCTGGGCGCGGTCCGACGCTGCATCGATGCGGGGGTGGCGCCGGCCCACGATGATCCGTTTCGGCTAGCCTCGCTGATCTGGACAGCCGAGCATGGCCTGGTGCTGGCGCGGATCTCGCGCCCGACCTTTCCATGGGCGCCGGTCCAGGTGCTGGTGGACGAGATGGTTGACCGCCTGATGGGATTCGGCCCGCCCGCAGCCACCCAGATCGCCGCCGCAAGGCGTCGCTAGTCGAGGCCGCGCTCGCCACTTACGCGCACACCCCGGGCCTCCAGGGCGAGGTGCTGCCACAGCGGAAACCTCGCCCAAACCCTTCAAAGAAGCATGCGCAATTGAGAGTTCCCATTGGCTATGCTAGCGTCGCCATTGGCCGGTGGAGCGACACGCAAGCGACGATGCGGCCGGCGGAACCATGTCGAATAGCCACCCTGGGCCAGCGCTCCTTGGTCGCCGCACCGAGTGTGATGCTCTCGATCGGCTGCTGGCCAGTCAGAGTCGCGTGCTGGTCTTGCGTGGCGAGGCGGGGGCTGGCAAGTCGGCGCTACTGGAGGACCTGGTGGCGCGGGCGTCTGGGTGTCACGTTGCGCGTGCGACCGGCGTTGAGTCCGAGATGGAGCTTGCCTACGCGGGCTTGCATCAACTGTGCGCGCCGATCCTTGACCGCCGAGAGCGTCTACCCGTCCCGCAGCGTGACGCACTCGCAACGGTGTTCGGCTTGAGCGTGGGACCGCCCCCCGATCGCTTCCTCGTCAGCCTGGCTGCCCTGGGCCTGCTGTCTGAGGTTGCAGAGGAGCGGCCGCTCGTCTGCGTTATCGATGACGCACAATGGCAAGATCGGGCGTCCGCCCAGACGCTTGCCTTTATTGCGCGCCGCCTGTTGGCGGAACCGATCGGCCTGGTCTTCGCGGTGCGTGAGCCGAGCGATCTGCGAGAGTTGGCAGGGCTCCCCGAGCTAAACATCGGCGGGCTGAACAATGCCGCTGCCCGGGCGCTGCTGGGCCGGGCGATCCCTGGACGGCTGGACGAGCCGGTGCGGGACCGCATCATCGCTGAGACGCATGGCAACCCGCTTGCGTTGCTGGAGTTGCCCCGGGGGCTGACGCCCGCGGAGATC
>CBJLVJ010000011.1:0-13651 GCA_966426465.1 uncultured bacterium
CTGCGGGGGTGGCTTCGTGGAAGCACGCCAGGGGTTGTCTACACTAGCCGTGTCGATGCGGACGCTCGAGTTCGATGCGCGGGAGCCGGCGCTGGTGCTGTTGGACCAGACGCGGCTGCCGCATGCGACCGAGCAGGTCGAGTGTCGGACACCGCAGCAGGTGGCCGAGGCCATCACCAGCATGCGCGTGCGCGGCGCGCCGGCCATCGGCGTGGCCGCAGCGTACGGTATGGTGCTCGCCGCACTGGCGCACCGCTCGGACGATCCAGTCGCCTTCACCGAGGACCTGAAGGGCGCAGCCGCGCTGCTGCGCCAGACGCGGCCGACCGCGGTCAACCTCCAGTGGGCGCTCGACCGCATGTGCGCCAGAGGTCGCGAGCTGGCCCACAGCAAAGGCGTCGCGGCGGCGCGCGCGGCGCTGCTTGACCTGGCCAACACCCTCGCCGACGAGGACGTCGCCGCTAACCGCCGCATGGGCACCCTCGGCCTCGAGCTGGTGCCGCAAGGCGCCAACGTCCTGACGCACTGCAACGCCGGCGCCCTGGCCACCGTCGATTACGGCACGGCGATCGGCGTGGTGCGCGCGGCGCACGAGGCCGGCCGAGGCATCCACGTCTACGTCGACGAAACGCGGCCGTTCCTGCAAGGCGCGCGACTGACGGCGTGGGAGCTGCAGCAGCTTGGCGTGCCCATGACGCTCATCACCGACAGCATGGCCGGCCACTTCATGAATCGGGGCAAGGTGGACCTGGTCGTGGTTGGCGCCGACCGAATCGCCGCCAATGGCGACGTGGCCAACAAGATCGGCACGTATTCGCTGGCGGTCCTGGCGCGCGAGAACGGCATCCCGTTCTACGTCGCGGCGCCCCTATCCACGGTCGACCTGTCGCTGGCGAGCGGCGCGGACATCCCCATTGAGGAGCGCGCCTCGCGCGAAGTCACCGAGCTGGCAGGTAGGCGCATCGCGCCTGAGGGCGTGAACGCCGCTCATCCGGCGTTCGACGTGACCCCTGCCCGGTTGGTCAGCGCCATCATCACCGAACGCGGCATACTTCGCGCGCCGTACGAAGCATCTCTGGCGACGGCGGCGCGCGCGCAGGCGCCCGTGGTCGCCTGAGCCGTGGCGCTTCCCCACCAGCTTCAGCCCACCGCTCGCGCGGACGTCGGCGTCTTTGGCGGCTCGGGCTTCTACAGTTTGATGGAGGGGCCGGTCGAGGCCGTCAGCGTCCAGACGCCGTACGGCGCGCCAAGCGACCAGCTGATGGTGGGTCGTCTGGGTGACGTACGCGTCGCGTTCCTGCCCCGTCACGGCCAGGGCCACCGCATCCCGCCACACGCGATCAACTACCGCGCCAACCTGTGGGCGATGGCCCAGCTAGGCGTCACGCGTCTGATCGCGCCGACCGCGGCGGGTAGCCTGCAACCGCACGTCAAACCGGGTGATTTCGTGGTGTGCGACCAGTTCGTCGACCGCACGTACACGCGTGAGCAGACCTTCTACGACGGTCCGCGGGTGGTGCACATCTCGTCGGCCGACCCGTACTGCCCGGAGCTGCGCCAGCATAGCATCAAGGCGGGCCGCGAGCTCGGGATCACCGTGCACGAGCGGGGGACCGTCGTGGTCATTCAAGGGCCGCGCTTCTCGACTCGCGCCGAGAGCCGCTGGTTCTCGAACCAGGGCTGGGAAGTGATCAACATGACGCAGTACCCGGAGGTCGTGCTGGCGCGCGAGCTGCAGATGTGTTACGTCAATATCGCGCTGATTACCGACTATGATGCCGGGCTCGAAGGTCAGGCCGGCATCGAGCCGGTCTCGGTGGCTGAAGTCATCCAGGTGCTGAACGCCAACAACGACCGCGTGCGGCGCCTGATCGAGGTCTTACTTCCCCGCCTCGCCGCCGAGCGCACCTGCCCGTGCGTGCACGCGCTGGACAACGCCGTGGTCAGCTGAAAGACGACGCATGACGGTTCTGGTGATTGGCTCGATCGCGCTGGACACGCTGGAGACGCCGTTTGGCCGGGCCGACGAGCAGCTCGGCGGCGCGGGGTCGTACTTCTCGCTGGCGGCCAGCGTGCTGACCCGCGTGCAGCTGGTGGGCGTGGTAGGCGCGGACCTGCCCGAACGTCACCTCGACACGCTGCGCGCGCACGGCATCGACCTGGAAGGCGTGCAGCGCGTCCAGAACGGCAAGACCTTTCGGTGGAAGGGCCGCTACGAGTACGACATGAACGTCGCCCACACGCTCGACACACAGCTGAACGTCTTTGGCGACTTTCGGCCGAATCTACCCGACAACTATCGCGAAACCGAGTACGTGTACCTGGCCAACATAACGCCGCGCCTGCAGCTGGAGGTACTCGAGCAAGTGCGTCATCCACGCTTCGTCGGGCTGGATTCAATGAACTTCTGGATCGGCAATCCCGATACCAAACGCGACCTGACCGAAGTCATCAAACGGGTCAATTGCGTGTTCATGAACGATGCGGAAATTCGTCAGTACACCGGCAAATACAACCTGTTCGAAGCGGCGCGCGACGTGCTCGCGCTCGGTCCGCAGGTGGTGCTCATGAAAAAGGGCGAGCACGGCGCCGTGGCCGTGTCTCGCGAAGGGGTGTTCGTGGCAGCGGCCTACCCGCTCGAAGCGGTCAAGGACCCGACCGGCGCCGGCGACACCTTCGCCGGCGGATTCATGGGCCAGATCGCCGAGAGCGGCGACACGTCCTGGTCCGGCCTGAAGCGGGCGATGATCTTCGGCAGCGTGATCGCCAGCTTCGCGGTAGAGAGCTTCGGGACGGACGGCCTGTTGCGGATGAGCCGCGAAGCGATCGAACAACGCTACGAAACGCTGCGCCAGTGCACCATGTTCGAGGCCCTCGGCGCGGCCACCGGAGCCAGTTAATGGTAGAGGTCACCTCCGAGACGTACGACGTCAAAGATGTTGCGCTGGCCGAAGCCGGGCTGGGCCGCATCCACTGGGCCGAAGGTCAGATGCCCGTGTTGCGCAGCATTCGCGAGCGGTTCGGTCGCGAGCGTCCGCTGGCCGGGCTGCGCGTTGGCGCGTGCCTGCACGTCACGACCGAGACGGCCAACCTGATGATCGCGCTCAAAGCCGCCGGAGCATCGATTGCGCTGTGCGCGTCGAACCCGCTGTCGACCCAGGACGACGTCGCCGCGGCGCTGGCAGGCGAGTTTGGCATCCCCACGTTTGCTATCAAAGGCGAAGACGAGGCGACGTACTATCGCCACATCGAGGCGGTCCTGGCCAGTCGCCCGAACATCACCATGGACGACGGGTGCGATCTGGTCAACGTGCTGCACACGCGCCACGCCGACCAGTTGGCCGACGTGCGCGGGGGTACGGAGGAGACCACGACCGGAGTGATCCGCCTGCGCGCCATGGCGCGCGACGGACAACTGCGCTTCCCGGTCGTGGCCGTCAATGAAGCGCTGACCAAGCACATGTTCGACAACCGCTACGGGACGGGCCAGAGCACGCTGGATGGCCTCATTCGCGCCACCAACCTGCTGCTTGCCGGGCGGACGTTCGTGGTTTGCGGCTACGGCTGGTGCGGTCGAGGCCTGGCGTCGCGTGCCCACGGCATGGGCGCCCACGTGGTGGTCACGGAGGTGGACCCGACCCGCGCGCTCGAGGCGCTGATGGACGGCTACCGAGTCATGCCGCTGGCCCAGGCAGTGGAGCAAGCCGACGTGATCATCACCGTGACAGGCGATGTGAACGTCGTCGACGCGCAGCATTTTCGAAGCATGAAGAATGGCTGCATCGTGGCCAATTCGGGCCACTTCAACGACGAGATCAATATCCCAGCTCTGCTCGAGCTGTCGCGCGCGCACCGACAGGTTCGCCCGTTCGTCGAGGAATACGAGCAGCACGATGGGCGCCACATCTACCTGCTGGCCGACGGCCGGCTGCTCAATCTGTCCGCTGCCGAGGGCCACCCTGCCGCCGTGATGGATATGAGCTTCGCCAACCAGGCGCTCTCGGCGGTGTACATCGCGCAACAGGCCGACAGGCTGGCGCCGGGCGTCTACGACGTCCCCGAGCAGATCGACAAAGAGGTGGCTCGCTTGAAGCTCGCCAGCCTGGGTGTCCAGATCGACGAGTTGACCGACGAACAGCGGCGCTACCTGGCTAGTTGGGACACGGGCACGTAATCGCGAGGCAGTACCCTACCCCGAGGATGCGGGCCTTGATCACGGGTGTGGGTGGCTTTGTCGGCAGGCACCTGCTCAACCACCTGCTCGAAGAAGGCGACGAGGTCTGCGGGCTCGGCCGGGCGCGCGACGTTGGCGGTCTCAGTGAGGTGCGCATGTTCCGCACCGATCTGGCCGATCGCTCGGCCGTCGAGCGCGTCGTTCGCGAGGCGCAGCCGGACGCCGTGTACCACCTGGCCGCGCAATCCTCGCCGGCCGAGAGCCTCGGGGATCCGTGGGCTACGCTTGGCAACAATCTGCTGGCGCAGATCAACCTGTTCGAAGCGCTGCTCGCGGCTGGCCTGCGCCCGCGCGTGCTGGTGGTCGGCTCCAGCGACGAGTACGGGCGCGTCGGACCCGACGAAGTGCCGACGCACGAGAACGTACCGCTGAGACCGACCACGCCGTACGCGGTCAGCAAGGTCGGCCAGGACATGATGGGCTTTCAGTACTTTGCACAGCACGGGCTGCCAGTCGTGCGCGTGCGGCCGTTCAACCACACCGGCCCTGGCCACGACGCGCGGTTCGTCGTGCCGAGCTTTGCGCAGCAACTGGCGGAAATGGAGGCTGGTACGCGCGAGCCCGTCCTGCGGGTGGGCAACCTGAACGTCGAGCGCGACTTCACGGACGCCCGGGACATGGTCCGCGCGTATCGCCTGGCGCTCGTCTCGGGCGTGCCCGGCGAGGTCTACAATCTCGGTCGCGGGCGGGCGGTGCGCATCGCCGAGATGGTCGATGCGCTCACAAGCATGTGCCGCATACCGGTTGAGACGCGCGTCGACCCGGCGTTGCTGCGACCTTCGGACATTCCCAAGCAGGAGGCCGACACTCGCAAGTTCACCGCGCTGACTGGCTGGCAGCCACGCATTCCCTGGCATACGACGTTGCGCGATACGTTGGAGTATTGGCGGGAGAAGGTCCGCGGCCCGGCCGCGTCGCTGGCCCCTGACCACTGATCGAGCCCACCACAGAGGAGAGACAGTGCGCGTCCTGATCACCGGCATCACTGGTATGGCGGGAAGCTTCCTGGCCGAGTATCTGGCCGACCATCACCCTGACGTCGAGGTCTTTGGCACCTTCCGCTGGCGCAGCAAACTCGACAACCTGCAGGACCTCCGCAACCGAGGCAAGCTGAACGTCCTCGACGAGGGCCAGCGCATCACCGACCAGGCCAGCCTGCGGCGGTTTGTGAGGCGCGGGCAGGTGACGGTCATCGACTGCGAGCTGCAGGACGGCAGCGCCGTACGTGGCGTTATTCGGGCGGTCCAGCCAGACAAGATCTTCCACCTGGCCGCCCAGAGCTTCGTCCCAACCAGCTGGACGGCGCCAGCCGCAACCCTGACCAACAACATCGTCTCGCAGCTCAACCTGTTCGAGGCTATCCGCGAGGCGCGGCTCGACCCGGTCATCCACATTGCCGGCTCGAGTGAGGAGTACGGCCTGGTCTATCCCGACGAGGCGCCGATTGCCGAGGGCAACCCGCTGCGACCGCTGAGCCCGTACGCGGTCAGCAAGGTGGCTCAGGAGACACTCGCCATCCAGTACTTCCGCAGCTACGGCTTGAAGTGCGTGGTGACGCGCGGGTTCAACCACACCGGACCGCGGCGCGGCCAGGTGTTTGCCACCAGCAGCTTCGCCAAACAGATCGCCGAGATCGAGGCCGGTCTGCGCAAGGCGATCATCGAGGTGGGCGACCTGGAGTCGCGCCGCGATTGGACCGACACGCGCGACATGGTTCGGGCGTACTGGCTGGCCACCGAGCGGGGTGCGCCGGGCGAGGTCTACAACGTCGGTCGCGGCACGTGCATCGCCGTCGGCGACATGCTCGATGTGCTGCTGAGTCACTCGAGCGTCCAGATCGCCAAGGAACAGGACCCGTCGCGCATGCGGCCCAGCGACGTGCGCTTGCTGTGGGCCAACGTCGACAAGTTCAAGAAGGCCACCGCCTGGGAGCCGGTGATCCCGTTCGACCAGACCATGGCCGATCTGCTGGACTACTGGCGCGAGCGCATCCGTATCCTGGGTCGCCAACCGGTCGTTTCGCGCTAGCGCGTGCTTCCCCAGAGGGGACCCACTGGAGTGACGATAGTCATTGCACACGGTTCTGTGGCTCCGTTGCCTTGACGCTCGACCCTGAAAGCGAAGCGCAGGAATCTCGCCTGGTTCGAGACGTCGGCGCTCCACGGCGGGCTGAGACCGAGGAGCCCAGGAGCGACAGCCGTTGGTCCCTGGAAGGGTTCCTGGCAGCCGTGCAGTTTCTGACGCGCATCCCTGTGCCGCCTGGGAAGTATCGGTTCGACAGGGCGCTGGGCTGGTTGCCGGTGGTGGGGTTGCTGCTCGGGGGCGTGCTGGCTGTGGCGGATGTGGGCTTGCGCGCGGCGCAGGTCTCACCGCTGGTCGAAAGCACCGGGCTGGTGGTGCTGCTGCTGGCGCTGACCGGTGCGCTGCACGCCGACGGCCTGATGGATACCTGCGACGCCGTCTTTGGCCACGCCTCGCCCGAGCGGCGCCTGGAGATCATGCGCGATCCGCGCGCCGGGGCCTTCGGCGTGGTCGGGCTGGTGTGCATCGTGGCGCTCAAGATTGCCGCGGTCGACGCGCTGCCGGATCGCCTGCGCCCGCAGTTGCTGGCGCTGGCGCCCGGCCTGGGCCGCTGGGCGATCGTGCTGCTGGCCACGGTCTTCCCGTACGGCGGTACGAGCGGGCTGGGCGCACCGCTCAAGGCGAGCGCCACGCCGCTGGCGCTGGCGCTGGCGTCGGTCCTGCCGCTGGCCGGGTGCATCCTGGTCGGCCTGCCCGGCCTGATTGCTGGCGTGCTGACCGCAGTCGCCAGCCTGGCGGTCGGCCGCTGGCTGTTGCGCTTGCTGCCGGGGTTGACGGGCGACTGCTATGGCGCCGTGTGTGAGGTGGTGGAGACGCTCGTCTGGCTGAGCGGCGGCGTACTGCTGCCGCGGGTCAGCGCCTGAATGCGACCGCCCATCCTCTTCAGCGCCGCGCCACAGCGGGGACGAGCGTTGGCCGAGCGCTGGCGTGGTATGTCGCCGCCCTTCGTGTGCGTTCTCGGCCACACCGACACGTGCCTGATCCCGGGCGTGTCGTCGGCCGGCATAAGCGAGCACCTGCGACCCCTGACACCAGCCGCCGACGCCGAAGTGGTCGATATCGGGCGGGCAGTGTGCTTGCCCGATCTGCCCAGCAATCCGCTCGGCGCGCCCGGGCCGGCCGGTATCACGCGCGCGGCCCTGCGCTTCGCCGCCCTCCGCGCCACCTTCGTCGGTGCTGGCCTGCCGGTGTGGCCCACCACGTCCTGCGTTCGGGTGTCGGCTACCCCCGGCGGCGACATTCGTCTCGGCCGGGCAGTGCCCAACGCGACCGACCTGTTCGAACGAGGGGTCACGCTCGGGCGTGACCTGGCGCCGCAGGGCGCCTACCTGGTCATCGGCGAAAGCGTGCCGGGCGGCACGACCACCGCCCTGGCGCTCTTGCTCGCACTGGGCTACGCGGCGCATGGCCGCGTAAGTGGCAGCATGCCGGGCAACGCTCACGCGCTCAAATCTGGCGTCGTGTCAGCCGCCCTGGCAGCGGCCGGCCTCCAGCCGGGCGAGGGTCGGGCGGCGCCGCTGGCGACCGTGGGGGCGGTTGGCGATCCGATGCAGCCACTCGCCGCCGGCATGGCGCTTGGCGCGGCGTCGGTCGGCTGCGACGTGCTGCTCGCGGGTGGCTCGCAGATGCTCGCCGTCGCGGCGCTGGTGAAGGCACTGCACGGGCCGGCCGCTGTGGACGGTATGGCCATTGGCACGACGCGCTGGATCGTGCGGGACCCCGCGGCCGACATCGCCGGCCTTGCCGCGGACATTTCGTCGACGTTGCCGGTGCTGGCCGCGAACCTCGACTTCTCGGCCTCGCGCCACGTCGGTTTACAGGCCTACGAGCAGTTCATGGTCAAAGAGGGTGTGGGCGCCGGCGGCGCGTGCATCGCCGCGCTGCTCGCTACTGGCGCGCCCATCGAGCGCCTGGAGGACGCAATTGAGGCAACCTACGACGGCCTGCTCGGTAGACTTCCAGTGACCACCCGAGATCCTGATCGTCTGTGATTCGTCCCATCGTCGTCGTCGGCCACCCTGTTCTGCGCCAGAAAGCCAAACGGGTGACACAGATCGACCGATCCATCCAGAAGCTGATCGACGACATGATCGAAACGATGAAGGAGGCGCCGGGCGTTGGTCTGGCCGCGCCACAGGTCGGTGTACCGCTACGGCTGGCGGTTATCGAGGTCGACGACAAGATCACGGTGATCGTCAACCCCGAGATCATCAAGACCGCTGGCGAGGTCGAGCTGGACGAGGGCTGCCTGTCGGTGCCAGGCTTCTGGGGTCGGCTGAACCGGGCCGAGCGCGTCTCGGTGAAGTCGCTCGACCGACACGGCAAGGAGCAGCGCATTCGCGACGCCGAGGGCCTTTTCGCGCAGGCGTTGCAGCACGAGATCGACCACCTCGATGGGCACCTGTACGTCGACCGCATGGATACGCTCGACAAACTCCAGCGCTCCGAGCCGTTGCGCAAGCGTGAAGCCGATGCCCGCGAGCGCGGCGATTCCCAGCCAGAGCCGCCCGTCGAGGAGCTCTGAGCGGCGCAGTACGTAGAAACCCGCATGGTAATTTTGAAGACTTTGGTTAGACTTGCGTGCCGCTCGTTATCACTCTATAAGCCCCTGAAAGGGCGCCCTGCTGAGGCCCATGAAACGTCTACTGTTCATCCTCGTCCTGACGGTGCTCGCCGTCATTGTCGTCTGGCCGCAACGGCCGGGTAGCTATCTGCCCGGCGGAGACGCGCTGCCGGGCAACCCAGGCATCCACCTGGGCTCGTTCGTCCGCCAGGGCGCCAAACTCGGACTCGACCTCCAGGGCGGCACGCAGCTGACGCTCCAGGCCGACCTGACCAACGTGCCAGCCGACCAGCAGACCTCCGCGATGCAGGGCGTGCTGAACGTCATCGAGCGCCGCGTGAACGCCTACGGCGTCGCCGAGCCCGAAATCCAGACGCTTGGCGCGGACCGCATCATCGTCCAGCTGCCCGGTCTCAAGGACACCGAGGAAGCCAAGCGGCTCATCGGCCAGACCGCCAAGCTGGAATTCATGGAGCAGAGCGCGGGCGGCCAGTGGGTGCCGGCAACGGGCCAGTTGAACGGCCAGACTGTGGCGCTCACGGGCGCCTATCTCGTGCCAGGCCGCCAGCAGGTGACCTTTGCCAGTCGCGCCGGCCTGCCTGACGTCGCTTTCGAGTTCAACAGCGACGGAGCTCAACTGTTCGGCCAGATCACCCAGCGCTTGATCCAGAAGCCGCTAGGTATCTTCCTGGACGGTCAGGAAATCTCGGCGCCGACCGTGCAGGCCGTGCTCACCAACAACGGCATCATCACCGGCCTGTCGCTGGATCAAGCACGCCTCCTGGCGCTGCAGCTCAACGCAGGCGCACTGCCGGTCCCGGTGAGCATTCAATCGGAAACCACCGTCGATGCCACGCTTGGCGCCGACTCGGTCCACAAGAGCATCGTGGCGGGTGAGCTGGCGCTGCTGGTCGTGATCGGGTTCATGCTGCTGTATTACCGCCTGCCCGGTCTGGCCGCCTCGGGCGCGCTGATCGTGTACGCCCTGGTCACGCTGTCGATCTTCAAGCTCATTCCCGTGACGCTGACCCTCGCGGGTATCGCCGGCTTCATCCTTTCGGTCGGTATGGCGGTCGATGCCAACATCCTGATCTTCGAACGCATGAAAGAAGAGCTGCGCAGCGGCAAAACGATCGCCTCGGCCATTCGGTCGGGCGAGGATCGGGCCTGGCCGTCGATTCGTGATTCGAATACGTCCACGCTGATCACGTGCGCAGTGCTGTACTTCTTCGGCCAGCAGTTCGGCGCGACGATCATCATGGGCTTTGCCCTGGTGCTCGGCATCGGCGTCGTGGTCTCGTTGTTCAGCGCCATCTTCGTGACGCGCACGTTCCTCGAGCTGCTCCTGAGCCAGACCTGGGCCCACAGCCCACGGCTGTTCGGCATGCACATCGCACCCAATCAAATTGGCGGGGTAACCACCCCGTCCCGCCGTCCAGCAGTCGCAGGCACGCGGGGTTAAGGCACACACATGTTTGATTTCGTACGCAACCGCGGCATGTTCTATCTGCTGTCGGCCATCTTCCTCGTGCCCGGCATCATCTCGCTGGTCCTGCCAGGTGGTCTCAACCCTGGCATCGACTTCACCAGCGGCACGATCATGACCGTCCAGTTCGACAACCCGGTCGACGCCAACCAGCTGCGCGATGCCCTGACCAACCAGCTCGGGCACAGCGAGGCGGTCATCCAGCAGTCGGGCGACAACACCTTCGTCGTCCGCACCCGTCCGCTGATTCAGCCGCAGCAGACGGAGTCTGGCGACGTTGGAACTTCCGAGCGCCAGACCATCGAGCAGACGCTGACCCAGGATTTCGGATCGCTGCAGATCCTGAATCTTGACCAGGTCTCGCCACTGATTGCCGAGCAGATCGTGCGCTACGCCATCCTGGCGGTCGCCGCCGCCTCGGTTTGCATCCTCGGCTATCTGTGGTGGGCCTTCAACAAGGTAAGCCACCCGGTGCGCTTCGGGACCACGGCCATTGTCGCCCTGCTACACGATGCGCTCATCGTGCTGGGCATCTTCTCGATCCTCGGTCGCCTGTTCCCGGCCCAGATCGAGCTCGAGGCGACCTTCATCGTGGCCGTGCTGACGGTGATTGGCTTCTCGGTGCACGACACGATCGTCGTCTTCGACCGCATCCGCGAGAACTTCATTCGCCGCTCTGGCGAAACGTTCGAAGACGTGGTCAACCACAGCCTGGCGCAGACCCTCACGCGCTCGTTGAACACGTCGTTGACGGTGATCCTGACGCTGATCGTGCTGATGCTGTTCGGCGGGGTGACCATTCGTACGTTCGTGCTGGCGCTGCTGATTGGCATCACCACCGGCACCTACTCGTCCATCTTCATCGCCAGCATGCTGCTGGTAAGCTGGCACTTCGGCGAGCTGAACTGGCTCTGGCCCTTCCGCCGCCGCCGCGCACTCCAGCCCGCGCGCGCGAGCTGAACGGCTACAGCAGTCCAGCGGCTCCTTCCGATTGGAGCCGCTGGACGATCAGCTTGACGTCCTGGGCGCGGTCGCGAGAACAGACGAACAGGGCGTCGGCAGTTTCGACCACGACCAGGTCCTGAACTCCGACCAGCGCCACCGTTCGGCCGTCGGCATACACCAGATTGTCATGGCTGTCGACCTGAAGCACGCGGCCCGAGCCGGGCGTGACGTTGCCCTCGGCGTCATGTGGCGAGAGCTCCCACAGCTCAGCCCAGCTGCCGATGTCGGTCCAGCCGAAGTCGCTCGGGATGGTTGCCACGTTCTGGGCTGGCTCCATGATGCCCACGTCGATCGTCTCGCGCCTGGCGTTCGGGTACACGCGATCGATCTCGCCGAGTGGGGCCGATGTGAGCACCTGGTAAATATCGGGCTGATAACGCGCGAAGGCGTCGAGCAGCGTCGGGTTGCGCCACGCGAAGACGCCCGGGTTCCACAGATACTCACCGCTGCGCACGTATTCCCCCGCGGTCTGCAGGTCAGGCTTTTCCACGAACCGCACCACCCGGCACAGCGGTAGGTCCTGAACGCGGCGAAGCTCCTCGCCGCGCTGAATGTAGCCGTAGCCAGTCGCGGCAAATCGCGGCTCGACGCCGGTCGTCAGCAGAAACTCGCCTGAGGCGGCGGCTTCCAGCGCGGCCGCGAGCGTCCGTCGAAACTCGTCGTCGCGGGTGATGAAGGCGTCCGAGTGCAGCGATGCCCACGTCGCCTCGGGCGCGCGCGCCTTGATGTGCAGCGCAGCCAGTAGCAGCGCGGCCGCCGTACCGCGTCGAGTTGGCTCGACGATGATGCTCGAGTCGGGCAGCTCCGGAAGCTGCGCGCGGAGGTCGTCGGCGTGCGAGTGCTCGGTGACGATCAGGATCCGCTCGGGGGCGACCAGCGGTCGCAGACGGTCCACCGTTTGCTGGATGAGCGAACGCTCGCCGCTGAGCTGCAACAGCTGCTTGGGCCGCCGACTGCGGCTGAGCGGCCACAGACGCGTGCCTTCACCGCCAGCCAGGATGACGACGTGGGTATCGGGCGGCAGCCGATACCCACCGCCGCTACCGGGCACCGTCCCGGAAATAGGCGTACGTTCTGGCGAGTCCGTCGTGGAGCGGCATCGCGGCTTGCCATCCGAGCTCGGCTCGGGCCAGGCCCGGGTTCAGGACAATGCGCACCACGTCACCTTTGCGGGCGGGTCCGAAGTTGGGGGACTGCGCGTAGCCGGCAACTTCGGCCATTGCGTCGAAGATCTCACGGATCGAGGTTTCACGTCCGGTGCCGATGTTGAAGGCCATGCCCGAGCCGCGCTCCAGGGCGGCAATGTTGGCCGTGACACAGTCACCCACGTACACAAAGTCACGCGTCTGCTGGCCGGTGCCGTCGATCGTCACGGGCTGGTCGACGGCCATCCGCGTCGCGAAGACGGCGACCACGGCCCCTTCTTCGCGGATGCTCTGGCGCGGGCCGTAGATGTTTGCGTAGCGCAGCACGGTAAAGTCCAGGCCGAAGGTGCGTTGGAATACACCCAACCACGCCTCCAGCGCCTGCTTGCTCGCACCGTAGGGCGACAGCGGGCGCACCGGCGCGGTCTCCGTGACGGGCAAGTCCCGTGGGTCGGGCTCGCCGTACATCGCGCCGCCCGACGAGATGTAGATGAACTTCTTCACGCCGTGCGCCGCCGACAGCCTGAGCAGGTTCAAGCCGCCGAGCACGTTGACGCTGGCGTCGTAGACAGGATCGGTGACCGACGCCGGCACGTTGGATTGCGCCGCGTGGTGGTCGACGACCTCGGGACGGAACTCCTTGAAGACGGTCTCGAGCGCCGGATCACGGATGTCGTACTGGTACAGCTCGATGGCTGGATCGAGGTTGGCGCGATTGCCGGTCGACAGATCGTCCACCACGGCCACCTCGTGGCCCTGTGCCCGAAACCCGTCCGCCACGTGCGACCCGATGAACCCGGCCCCGCCGGTAACGAGGATACGCATTCGGACAGATCTTATTTCCCCGGAGGGGACCCCCCACGGAGTGCCCTTTCCCGGGAGGGGGACCCTGGGGAGTGGTCTAACCCCGGAAGGGACCCACAGAGTGGCTTGCCCGCAGGGGACCCGCCACGGAGTGGCTGCCGCGTAGCGACCCACGGAGTGGCCTCTCCCAGTGGGGGCCCTGGGGGGGGCGTGCTCGGGCGGGCAGAAGAGCGCGCAGGCGCTAGGGGTTAGTCGGCGGCGATGGCGCGGGCGTCGTCGGCGGGGACGACGCCGTCCAGGGCGAGCTGTTCGCCGGCGAGCTCGGCGGCGGC
>CBJLVJ010000012.1:0-13555 GCA_966426465.1 uncultured bacterium
GTTCTTCTGCGCTGGACCGGCGCCGCGGGCCGACACCGTTGTAGCCACAATAGAACAAAAGTTCGTGGAATGCAACAATTGTTCTAGCTTGCGTGGGCGGTACTATTCGAGCCAGCGGGATGGCACGCCGTGGCGCGCACCTCGTCGTTTCGCGGTCGACCTCGTCGGCCGGGCCGCCGCCGATGCCGTTGGTGCGGCGCCTCATCAAGGCCGTCCTGGGCCCGTACATGCGCCTGTTTCACGCGCTCGAGCTGCAGGGCGGCGAGCACATCCCGTCGCGCGGGCCGGCCATCATCGTGCTCAACCACGCCAGCCTGCTCGACGTGCCGGCGTTGATGGTGCTCGACCCGTTCCCCAACACCGCCACGGTGGTCAAGGCGTCGATGTTCAAGGTGCCCGTCGTCAGCTGGTTCCTGCGCCAGTGGGGAGCTATTCCAGTCGAACGCCAGGGTCGCGACTCGACCGGCGTGCGGACCATGCTGGGCGTGCTCCGCGCGGGCGGCGTGCTGGCCGTGGCCGCCGAAGGCCGACGCACCCGCAGCGGCCGACTCGAAGCCATCAACCCGGTGCTTGCCAGGATCGCTGCCGGCGCGGATGTGCCCGTCCTGCCCATCGGCATTCGCGGCTCGTTCCGCGCGCTGCCGCCAGGCGCCGTCTTTCCGCGCCCGACCAAGATCCTGGTGTGTGTGGGACCACCCTTCAGATTCCCACCCGGCACCGACCAGGCCGAAGCGGCCCAGCGCATTCAGCGCGAGATCGCCGCGCTGCTGCCGCCCGACATGCAGCCGCTGCCTGACCCCTCCGACCCGTAGCCGGCGGCCCAAACAAACGGCTCGCTTGCGCATCTCAAGCTCGTCTCGCCAGGCGCGCAACTCCACGGGGGGACTGGCTCAACCTTGCGAAGGGCTGGCATAGTGGGCCCGACGCGATGCGCAACCGGCTCGGGCGGGCTGCCCAGACCTACCGCTTGTGGCTGGTTGGCATTGTCGGCCTGGGACTCGCGCTCGGGGTCGCGCTGTGGCTGCTGGGCGGCGACGTCAGTTTGCCATCGCGCAGCCAGCTACCCGCGGCGGCTCCCCAGAACGTCGCCGAGCCGACGCCAGTCCTGGAGGCGGTCGCCACCGCCGAGCCGACCCCCGCCGGGACACCCGAGGCGTCGCCGTTCGCGGGTATCGCCGAGCCACCGCCCAAGCCACCACCGCGCACCTCGCCGATTCACCACGCGGTAACCGAAGGCGAAGTGCTGTGGCAGATCGCCGAGCAGTACAACCTGCGACCCGAGACGGTGCTGTGGGCAAACGACATCGAGGATCCGGACCTGCTGCTGATCGGACAGGACCTGCTCATCCCGCCGGCCGACGGCGTTCTCTACACGGTGCGGCCCGGCGACAGTCTGGCGGACGTGGCCAATCGCTACGGCGTCGAGACGCAGGCCGTCATCGGCGCGAACCAGATCCAGGACCCCGATCAGATCCAGGCAGGCACCGATATCTTTTTGCCAGGCGGACGCCCTCTCGCCTCGGCGCCGACGACTGAAGCGGCGGCCTCGGCGAGCGCGACCGCGGAGGACCAGGCCGCGGCCGGCGCCGGCCTACCGAGCGCGCTGCCCGACAACATCGACGCGCTGCTCGGCGCCGGCTGGCTGAGCGCTGCGCGTCCGACCAATCTGTACAAGGCGGCTGAGCGCGGCAGCTCGAACCTTCACCAGTTGCCGGCTGGAGCACGTCTCGAGCGCCTGAGCGGCTTCAGCCGCGGTCGCATCCAGGTGCGCGACCCGGGCGACGGCCACACGCGCCAGGCCATGACCGGGTGGGTCGACGCGCTCGACCTGGACGTCGGTCAGGCGCCGGCCACGCGTCAGCTCGCCCAGGCGTATCCGACAGATACGGCGATGGACATCTTCCATGTTTTCGCGCCCTATCGAAGTCAGCTGGACGGCAGCGCCTTTCAGGAGGCTAACTGTGGCCCGACCGCGGTCGGCATGGCGCTCGACGCGTTCGGTGTCTCCGTGCCGCCTCGACAGCTGCGGGCGGAGGCGCTCGAGGCGCAACACATGTACGGCAATGGCGTCGGTACGCTGATCACCGCTCTGGCGCAGGTGGTGGAGGAAAACGGACTGTCGGCCATCGACCTGCGTGAGCCCTCGGGTGAGCTGCGCCGGTGGAGCCTCGACGAGGTCCGCGGACAGGTCCAGCAGGGCCACCCGGTGATCGTCCAGGTACGCTACCGATCACTGCCCGGCCGAGGTGGAGCCTACTATTTCGGCGACCACTACATCCTCGTCACCGGCGTGGTGGGGGATGGCTTCCTGTACAACGATCCGATCGACGTCGACGGTATCGGCTGGGATCGCATCATCAGCGGCGCGACCCTGCGCGTGGCGATGAACGCGAGCGACCAGCGCTACGCGTACAGCGCTGTCGCCGTTGGACATTAGACGGAGACAGGGCTACCGCGACAACGCCACCGCCTGAGTCGCGTGGCTCGTCCGATCTTCCACCGCGCCGGGCCGTGCCGCTGACAGACGGGCCACTTCGGCGCTCAGAATGCGCCGGGCGATCGCCAACGCGGCCGCGTACGTCGAGTCCATGCCGAAATAGCTGAGATTTCGTTCGCCGAGTGTCTGACCTTTGCTGTACGGCGTGTCCGATGCGTAGTGCACAAAGCCGAGGTCGACCGGCGCGCCCACCAGATTCACCATCTCGCCGTGCGGCGCGCGCTCGGGCAGCATCAACTCCGTGAACGCTTCCAGGTACGGTCCAGCCTCCATCTCGACGAGGTTGTTGCCGGCCCGATGAAGCGAATCCAGGTAGCCCCAGTTCTGGAGGAAGGTCCCGCGCGCGCTTGCCGCGCGCTGGTTGTCGAGCGCGGTGCCGTACACCAGGTAGCGCTCGACGTCTTCGGCGTTGAAACAGTTGTGCATCAAATACGTGGTGGCGCTTCGTTCGTCAGAGACGATATTGCACAACAGGATGTCGCCGACCCGGCCAGTGAGCGTCGCCCCCTTGCCCATCACGTACAGACCGAGCAATTCGCCAACGTTGCGCGCCAGCGCTCGGTGCAGGAAAAACCCGGCCTGGCCCAGCGGGTATTCGATGTTCAGGATGACCGCGTCACTGCGCGCCAGCCGGTCCAACGCGGGCAGATCCCGCAAGCGTGGGTCCAACCGCTCCGGTCGAAGCTTGTTGAGCTCGATCGCCTGCGCGTCGACCTGCGGTCCGACCGGGATGTGAATGGTGGTCATGCCGGAGGCGCGCTCTTCGGCCCCGAAAATCTGCGCCGCGGCTCCGCTGCTGGGGTCCGACAGATACTTCTTGGCGGCGTAGTACAGGAAGTTTTCGAGGCTGCTGCGTACGCGGTCGGAGGTGATGTCTTCGTACTCCGCGCGCAGCAACTGGCTGTCCGAGCGTTGAACGTAGTCGATGATCTCCGCCTGTCGCGCGAGCGCCGATCCGGACAGGAGATTCACCAGGCTGTGCATGTTGCTGGACACGAAGTAGATCGGCCGACGGCTGAGGTCCGGTTCGACGTGCCGGGCCATGGACTCGTACCAGCGTTCGCTGGCGCGCTCCAGGTCGTTCCACGCGCCGCCCACCATCCGAACGGCAAGCCGCTTGCGCTGCTGGCAGATTGTGCGCAGCGTCTTCCACAGCCCCCCGTCAAAGACCAGGTCGAGCCGATCGACCTCGTCCTGCGTCAGGCCGAGGGCCTGGGCCAGACGGGCGGTGTCGCCGGGCCGGACGTCGCCCGCGGCGGCCCGTTCGACGAGTGCTGCGAGCGCCCTGTCGCGCAACAGCAGGTCGTAGATCTTGTTCCATTCCAGCTCGTACGCGATCAGCGACGGCAGGACGTCATCGACATCGCTCGGACTGGCGATCAGCATGGCCAGGGTATCGGCGCCGTCGAAGAACTGTCGCCGCCGACGTGCGCGTGCCTCGACGCTCTGCCATTCTTCGATGGCGTAGCCGCGCTCGGCCAGCGCGTCGGGATTGGCGCTGAGCAGCACCAGGCGCACGCGCGGCATGCACGGCGGCAGCCGTAGCCCGACGTACGTCAACGCGGCTGCGTCGACCTCAGCGGGCCTGGCGGCTTTGACGTGCAAGGTCGGCGCCATCTCGAGATACGGCGCCAGCAGGCCGGCGACACGCACTTCGCCCGTACTGCGGAGCAGTGTCTGGTACGAACGGACAAATACCTCCACCTGCTCGCGCCCCGGCCGCTCCGCCATTGTTTAATTGTAGGCCTGGTACACAGGAGGACAGCGCCTATGGGCAGCCTTGAGGGCAGGGTGGCGATCGTGACGGGCGCCAGCCGCGGCATCGGTCAGGCAATCGCGCGACGCTTCGCGGCAGGCGGAGCAGCGGTGGCCATAACGGCGCGCACCGCCGAAGAGGGCCAGCATCGGCTGGCCGGCAGCCTGGCCACGACGGCCGCCGAAATTGCTGAGGCCGGCGGTCGAGCGCTGAGCATCGTTGCCGATCTTTCGAATCCGAGCGATCGGGAGCGGTTGGTGCGGACCGTCGAAGATGAGCTCGGGCCGATTGACGTGCTGGTCAACAATGCCGCCGTGACCTACTTCGAACCCGTGATCGGCTTTCCCGAACGGCACTTCGAGCTGATGTTCGCCGTGCAGGTCCGCGCGCCGTTCGACCTGGCGCAGCGTGTCCTGACGGGCATGCGCGAGCGGCGCCGAGGCTGGATTCTGAACATCTCTTCTCGAGCGGCCGTCCATCCATCAGGGCCGCCGTTCACCAGTCGCGGCGGATCCACCGTCTACGGCATGTGCAAAGCCGCGATCGAGCGGTTCTCGTCGGGGTTGGCGTCTGAGGTCTACGACGTCGGCATCGCTGTCAACGCCCTGTCACCCTCAGGTCTGGTGCCGACGCCGGGCGTTGTCTTTCACGGCTTGACCCGCGGTGTGCCCGAGGAGCGGTTGGAATCACCCGAAGTGATGGCCGAAGCGGCCTACGCGCTGTGCACGGGCGACCCGGCGCAGCTCACCGGCCGTGTGACGTACGCCCGACCTCTGCTCGAGGAGCTGGGTGTGGCGGTTCCTGCGCGCTCGGCGGCGACGGTATGACCTCGCGGGTTCACGAGCGCCCGCGGTTGCTCGTGGTGGACGACGACCACGACCTGTGCGCCGTGATGCAGACCATCCTCGAAGACGAAGGCTATTGGGTTGAAGCCGCGGGTGACGGACTCGCCGCGATCGGCGCGGCCGCGCGGCATCAGCCGAAGCTGGTGGTCCTGGATATCATGCTGCCCGGCGCCAGCGGACCGGAAGTCGCGCGTCGCCTGCGGCAGGACCACGGGCCGAGCCTGCCCATCCTGGCAGTCACCGCCGATGGGAGCGCGGCACGCAAAGCGCGCGAGGTGGGAGCATACGCCTACTTGAGGAAGCCATTTGAGCTACGCGACTTCCTCGACGTGGTCCGGCGGGGCCTGGAGGACTATACCTAGCGCTATTCGACGAGTCCGCTCCAGCGCTGAATCAGGTCGAGGTGAATGCCGAACTGGTCGAGAACTTTGGTCACCGTGTGATCGATCAGGTCCTGGATTGTTTGCGGCCGATGGTAGAAGCCCGGCACCGGCGGGAGGATGACCGCGCCGGCGGCGGTGACCTGCTCCATCAGCCGCAAATGGCCCAGGTGCAGCGGCGTTTCGCGCACGACCAGTACCAGCTTGCGGCGCTCCTTCAGGCACACGTCCGCCGCGCGCGCGATCAGGTTGTCGTTGTAGCTGTTGGCGATCGCCGACAGGCTCTTGATCGAGCACGGGGCCACGACCATGCCATCGGTGACGAATGTGCCGCTGGCGATAGAGGCGCCGATGTTGCGTTCGTCGTGGAGCGTGTGCGCCAGCGCGGCGACACTGTCCGGATCGCGCCCCATCTCGTAACTGATCGTCATCCGCGCGGCGTTGCTCAGGATGACGTGCGTCTCCACGTCCGGCCGCTGCTCGCGCAAGACCTCCAGCAGTCGCACCCCGTAGTGGGGTCCGGTGGAGCCTGACAGGCCGACAATGAGACGAGCCACGCACGTAGTCTAAAGACTCCCCATGGCTGATTCGCTGGAGCGCGTCACGGCCGAGGTCGTCGAATGCCGCAAGTGTCCGCGGCTGGTGGCCTGGCGCGAACAGGTCGGCCGCGAGAAGCGGGCGGCGTTCGCCTCCGAGGACTACTGGGCGCGGCCGGTGCCTGGCTTTGGTGATTCCCAGGCCGAAATCCTGATCGTCGGACTGGCGCCAGCCGCGCACGGCGGCAACCGTACCGGCCGCATCTTCACCGGCGACCGCTCCGGTGACTGGCTGTTCGGCGCGCTGTATCGGGCCGGTTACGCCAATCAGCCGACAAGCGTCAGCCGCGACGATGGACTGCAGCTTGTCGGCGCCTACGTTGCCGCGTGCGTCCGCTGCGCGCCGCCCGGCAACAAGCCCACACCGACCGAGCGTGACACCTGTTTGCCCTACTTGCAACGCGAGCTGCGCTTGCTTGTGCGAGTGCGTGTGATCGTGTGTCTGGGCAAGTTTGCGTACGACGGTGTAGCGCAGGTGAGCGGGCTGCGCACACGGCCGCCGTTCGGGCATGGGGTCGAAGCGCGACTGGCCGATGGGCGGCGGCTGCTGTGCTCGTTTCACCCGAGTCAACAGAACACCTTCACGCGTAAGCTGACGGTCCCGATGTTCGACGCGATCTTCGCCAGAGGGCGGGCGATCGCACAGGAAAGCACGTGAAGAACCGAGAAGTTGCAGCAGCGCTCAACGAGCTCGCCGACAGCATGGAGCTCCTCGGCGAAGACCGCTACCGCGTCGCGAACTATCGCGATGCCGCAACGCGCATCGAGCACCACCACGAGCCCATCGAGGTCATGGCCCACGAAAATCGAGTTCAGCAGATCCACGGAGTCGGCAAGTCGATCGGCGCCAAGGTGGTCGAGTACCTCACTACGGGCAAACTGGCCGCGCTCGAGGAGCGCCGACCACGCATACCCGAAGCCGCGTTGCGCTTGATGCAGATCCCCGGCATTGGACCAAAGCGCGCTATGCAGTTCGCCCGAGAGCTCAACGTGACAACCCTCGGCGACCTGCAGCTCGCGCTCGACAGCGGCCAGATCGCTGCGCTGCCGCGCCTGGGCGAAAAGATCGCAGCCGCGCTCCGCCAGGAGCTGGAGCGGCTCGAGGCCCGCTCGCAGCGCCTGCCGCTGGCCATTGCCCTGCCGGCGGCGGAGGAAGTCATCCGCCAGTTACAGCAGGCCTGTCCGGCGCTCCACTCGGTCCTGCCCGCCGGCAGCATCCGTCGCTGGAAGGACACCATTGGCGACATCGACCTCCTGGTGGCCTCGACCGAACCGGCTGAGGTCATGCGCGCCTTCACCTCACTGCCGGTGGTCCGCCGCGTGCTCGGCGTCGGCGACACGCGGGCGTCGATCGTCACGCTGGCCGACGTGCAGATCGACCTGCGGGTGGTCGCGCCCGAAAGCCTGGGCGCCGCCATGCAGTACTTCACCGGCTCGAAGGAGCACAACGTCAAGCTGCGCGCGATCGCCATTCGCAAAGGGCTGAAGCTCAACGAGTATGGCGTGTTTGCGATCGACGACGATCAGGCAAACCTGGCGAGCCGAACCGAGCAAGACGTCTACGCTGCGCTTGGCCTACCCTGGATCCCGCCGGAGCTTCGTGAGGGCGCGGGCGAGGTGGAGCTGGCGCGCGCGGGCGCCTTGCCGCGGCTGGTCGAGCAGGCCGACATCAAGGGCGACCTGCACACCCACACGCGGCTGACCGACGGCGCGAACACCATCGCCGAAATGGTGCGTGCCGGCGCGGACCGCGGCTACGCCTATCTCGCCATCACCGATCACAGCCAGGCGCTGGGCATCACCGGGGGCCTGACCGAGGACGAGCTACGCGCCGAGCACGAGCAAATCCGTGCGCTCCAGTTCGCCTACCCCGACATGCGACTGCTTTGTGGTGTCGAGGTAGACATCCACATCGATGAGCGACTTGATTGTAGCAACGAGTTCCTCGCCAGCTGCGACATTGTCGTGGCCTCGATCCACTCCGCTTTGCAGAAGCCCGCGGCGGTCCAGACCGGTCGCTTGCTGGCGGCCATCGACAATCGGCACGTGGACGTGATCGCCCACCCGACGGGTCGGCTGCTTGGCAAACGCCCCGGCTACGAGATCGACCTGGTGGCGGTGCTCGACGCGCTGGCGCGCACGGGCACGGCCATCGAGGTGAGCGGCCAGCCCGAGCGCCTGGACCTCGACGCCGACGCGATCCGCGCCGCGATCGAGCGCGGGGTCACGCTGGTGCTCAACACCGACGCCCACGCGCAGGACCAGATCGCCGGCCTGATGCGCTACGCGGTTGGCACTGCCCGTCGCGGCGGCGCCACAGCCGAGTCGGTGCTCAACACGCGTGACTACGACGCCTTGCGCCGCTGGCTGGATCGACCAAAGCTAAAGGAGGATGAGCCCGCGCCGGGCGGCGATGGTCACCGCCTCGGTGCGGCTGGAGGCGCCGAGCTTGCCACATAGGGAGGCGACGTGGAACTTCGCGGTGTTCTCGCTGATGCCGAGCCGCCGCGCGATGCCCTTGTTGGGCAGACCCTGGGCGACCAGCTGCAGCACCTGCATCTCGCGTGCTGTGAGCGGCTCAGTCAGCGGCGCTGGCGTCGCGAGTGAGGCGGGCATGGATAGCGATGTGGCGGCGATCGGCAGGTCGAGCAGCACCAGTCCGGCGTCAGCCGAGCGCACCGCGAGATCCAGCTGGTCGGCATCGACGTCACGCGCCAGGCAGGCCCAGCCCCGCAGCCCGGCCCGCGCGAGCTGGTTGGCCATGCTCGGGTCGTCCGAGAGAATCACCGCCGCGCGAGGTGAATCGGAGTAGCGCTGCGCCGTCAGCGAATCGAGCGCCGGCGCGCTGGGCGCATCGAGGATCCACACGGCGCTGTCGGTCGCCTCCTCCTCCGGCAGCACCGTGTGTCCGTGACTGGCGAGCATGTCGGCCAGGCCGAGTCGGACGCTCGGCAGCGCGGCGATGACCGCGACGTTCGACACCTACTCGCGGCTACCCACCGTGACGTTCAGGTCGCGCAGCTCACCGCCCCGAACGACTGAGGCGGTCACGTTCGAACCGACCCGGTTGGGCCCGAGCAGTCCCTGCAGGTCATCTGCGTTGCTGACGGTGGTTCCATCCAGGCGGACGAGGATATCGCCCTGCAGGAACCCGGCGTTGGCGGCGGGCCCGCCTTCGGCGACCTGGACCACCAGCAGTCCACGCTCCTGTCCACCGGTCAGCTCTTTCGCCTGGGCCGATAGTGTCACCGGCTGGCTGCCCACGCCGAGATACCCGCGCGGCACTTTGCCGTGTTTGCCGATCGTCTCGGCGACCTGCGACGCAAGCGACCACGGGATCGCCACCGCCGGACCGCCGAAGCCGAGCCCGCTGGTGATCATGCCCAGCGCCGCGCCCTCGGTGTCCACGAGCGCCCCGCCCGAGAACCCCGGATACATGACCGCGTCGACCTGAATGAATCGTTCAAGCATGCCGCCTCGGCGCGTTCTGGCCGGACCTGCCAGGCCGGTGACCAGGCCAAGGCTGGCATTCGCTTCACGACCCGGCCTGCCGACGACCAGCGCCAGCGATCCTGTGCGTGGATCGCCCTGGGCCGTTCGGGCCGGCGTGAGCGAGCCGGAGGCGATGCGCAAAATGGCAATATCGGTGGCCGGATCGCGGCCAACGACGGAGCCGCCGACTTCGGATCCGTCTGGTAGGCCGATGCGGATGGAATCCTCGCGCGCGGGATCGACGACATGGTCGGCGGTCAGCACCAGGTCGCTGGCCAGCGCGATACCTGAGGCAGGCGGTCCGCGACGCGCCTGAACCCGGACGGTCCAGGCCGCCGCGGTCTGTACCGCGTCGGCGAGCTGATTGGAGATTGTGGTGAGCTCGGACATGTCCGTAACTGTACGGACGTTCGCCGGCGCCGCCATCCTCCGCGCGGGTAGGCGGCGGTCTAGTCAGTTTCGGTAGTGGCCGCCGGTCACTGGCGAGCGAGCACTGCCTCCGCGTGCGCAGCAGCCGTCGCGGCGTCGTGCATCGCGGCGTCTGGCGTCGGCCGCCCGATGGGCTGGTAGAAGAAGCCCCTGGCTACCATCTCGCTCGGGTCGTACAGGTTGCGGCCATCCACCAGCAGCGGGTACTTCATGGTCCCGCGGATGCGCTCCAGGTCGAGCCGACGGAACTCACTCCAGTTCGTCAGCAACAGCAGCGCGTCGGCGCCCTCGGCGACGGCGTACGCGTCCGAGCACAGCTCAACACCCGGCAGGATCTTGCGGGCCACGTCGTTGGCCGCCGGATCGAAGGCCTTCACGCGTGCGCCCTCAGACTGCAGCAGGTGAATGATCTCCACCGCGGGCGCCTCGCGCATGTCGTCGGTGTTGGGCTTGAAGGCAAGTCCCAGCACACCAATCGTGCGATCTTCCACGCTGCCCAATGTCCCGCGCACCTTCTGCAGGACCAGCCGACGCATGTCCCGATTGATCTCCATGACCGCGCGCAGAAGCTGGGGGTGGGCGCCGGCCATGCTGGCCATGTGCGCCAGTGCCTTGACGTCCTTGGGGAAGCACGAGCCACCGTAGCCGACACCCGCGTCCAGGAACTCGGGACTGATGCGCCGGTCGAGACCCATGCCCCGCGCGACTTCCTTCACATCCGCGCCGAGCCGCTCGCAGATGCTGGCAATTTCGTTGATGAAGCTGATCTTGGTAGCCAGAAACGCGTTCGAGGCGTACTTGATCATCTCGGCCGTACGAATGTCGGTCTTGATCACGATCGGTTCAGGCTGAAGATCGCGATACAGCTGCGCGACACGCTCGATGGCCTGCGGGTCTGTGCCGCCGAGCACGACGCGGTCCGGATGCCGGAAGTCGTCGACCGCCGATCCCTCACGCAGAAACTCGGGGTTGCTGACGACGCGGAAGTGCGCACCCGAGCCGTTGCTGGCGCGCTCCAGTGCTGGCAACATCCAGTCGCCGGTGCCGATTGGCATCGTGCTTTTGTTGACCACGATCAAACTACGCCGCGAAGGCGTCTGTTGTCCGAGGCTGTGGGCGGCCGCCTTGACCTGGCTCATGTCGGCTTCGCCCTCGATGCCCGAGGGCGTACCAACACACACGAATGCGAATTCGGCTGCCTCGAGCCCTGCTTCGTAGTCGAGCGTAAACGCCAGCCGTCCAGCTTTGATGTTCTGGACGACGATCTCCTCCAACCCCGGCTCGTAAATCGGCAGCTGGCCGCGCCCGAGGCGTTCGACTTTACCAGGATCGATGTCGATGCCGACGACCTGGTTGCCGAGCTCCGCGAAACAGGCGGCGGTTACCAGCCCAACGTAGTTGGTTCCGATTACAGCGATGTTGGCCATTACGTCGCAGTTTAGTGCGCTGCCGCGCTCTGGCCGTGGCTGGGCGTCGGTTGAATCATCGTTGAGGCGGCTAACGTAGCGCAGTCGTTAGGCGGGCGATGCCCTCTTCGAGCTGGTCCATCGCCAGGGCGTACGAAAAGCGCACGAAGCCAGGCATACCGAAGGCTTCCCCGGGCACGGTCACGACCAGCGCCTCGTCCAGCAGGTACGCCGAAAGCTCGGCGGACGAATTCACGCTTATGCCCTTCGGGCCGAGTGGTCGCCCGAACAAACCGCGCACATCGGGAAACACGTAAAACGCGCCTTCTGGCTGTGGACAGACCATGCCGTCGATCGCTGCCAGGCCGGCCACCATTGCATCCCGCCGCTGGCGGAAGATGCCGACCATCTCGTCGACAGTGGCCTCCACGGCCGGGTCGTTCTCGAGGGCGAAGATCGCCGCGCGCTGGGTAATGCTCGATGGATGGCTGGTCAGGTGGCTCTGGACGGCTGAGGCCATGTCCATCAGCTCTTGCGGCCCGAGCATCCAGCCGAGTCGCCAGCCAGTCATCGCGTACGCCTTCGAGACGCCATCGACGATAAAGCTGCGATCGGCCAGCCATGGCGCCGCGCGCAACCAGCGTCCAACGGGGACATAGCTGATTCGAGCGTAGATCTCGTCGACCACCACGGCCACGTCACGGTCGGCGAGCACCTCGGCCAGCCCGGCGAGCTCGGCGTCGCTGTAAACCGCCCCGGTCGGGTTCGAGGGCGTGCACAACACCAGCGCTCGCGTGCGCGGGGTCAGATGCCGCCGCAGCTCGTCGGGCGTCAGCCGCCAGCCGGGCGCGCTGGTGTCCATCGGCACGACGCTCGCGCCGGCCATCTTGGCCTGCTCGGCATAGCTGACCCAGTACGGCGCCGGGAGCAGCACCTCGTCGCCAGGGTCACACAACACCTGCATGGCGATGTACAGGGCCTCTTTTGCGCCGCTGGTGACGATCACCTGATTCCACGTGAACGGCACGCCCGTGACTTCGGCGGTGCGAGCGGCGACGAGTTTGCGCAGGCTCGGATCGCCACTGACGGTGGTGTAGTGGGTGGCATTTTCGGCCATCGCCCGATCGGCGGCTTGCTTGATCGGCTCCGGCGTGGAGAAATCGGGCTCGCCCACGCCAAAGGAGATCACCGGCTGGCCGGCGGCCCTGAGCGCCTTGGCACGCGCGTCGAGCGCCATCGATGCGGAAGCCTCGATGTTCTGGGCACGCGCGCTCGCCCGCAGTGGGCGGTTCGGCGCGAGGTCCATCAGG
Source organism: uncultured bacterium (assembly GCA_966426465.1). Taxonomy (GTDB): domain Bacteria; phylum Chloroflexota; class UBA6077; order UBA6077; family CF-72; genus CF-72. Next base: position 12,712 of record CBJLVJ010000012.1, read on the forward strand.
CGACGTCGAGAACGACGAGCCGCTCCGGGCCGCGGGGAGTTTCGGCCGTGACCTCTTCGTTCTTCTTCTTGCCGACGAGCGCGCGCCCGATGGGTGACTCCTCGGAGATGCGTCCGCGCCGGGGATCGGCTTCGGCGGGCGAAACAAGCAGGTATGAGGCTTCTTCGCCATCCTCGTGGCGAATTTTTACGCGCGCGCCAAGACGAATCACGCCGTCGCGTGCCGGCATGTCTTCGATTGGTTCGGCGGCGGCCAGCAGCGCCCGAAGTTCACCGATGCGGCCTTCGAGCAGCGCCAGCGCGTCCATGGCGTCGCGCAAGTCGAGATTCTCGGCGGGGTCGTTGCCACCGGCCCGAGCATCGCCGAGCCGCGAAGATACCGTCGGCAGCTCCGCCTCTAATCGCGACAGCTCTGCTTCGAGGTCGCGACGACCTTCTGGAGTTAGTCGCACCGTCAGTCGTGCCACGGGGCCAAGATGCTACTCCCTGGGAGCACAGCGCGCCACCATTCGGCACGGAACGTGCCAAACCGATCAGCCGTGCTCGACCAGGCCAGTTCCCTTGTGTCGATGGAGGGGGTCAGCCGTCGCTACGGCGACGTCGACGCCCTCAATGACGTGACCCTGGAGGTGCCGCGCGGCACCATTCTCGGCGTGATCGGTCCCAGCGGATCGGGCAAAACAACCTTGATCCGCCTGCTCACCGGCACACTGGAGGCGACCGAGGGCAAGCTCACCGTCCTGGGTCAGAACCCGCGCAAGTTCACTCGCCACGCACGAGAGAAGCTCGGCTATATGCCCCAGCACTTCGTGCTGTACGACGAGCTCACCGCCGCCGAGAACGTC
>CBJLVJ010000013.1:0-13316 GCA_966426465.1 uncultured bacterium
GAACTGGGTCAGGGCGACCACGCGCACGCCCGCCAGGGCCGGGCGGCCGTCAGGCTCGCTGGGCTCCACGCCCGCCAGTGTACGAAGCCCGTCGAAACCGTATGGAGGCTGTAGCGCGGTACGAGCCACCAGCCGCGAACCCCAGAGCTAGGGTGATCAAGCATGGCCCGCGGCGCGCCGCCAGACGACTCGTCTCTGGCGCGCCTGGTCGCCACCATGGTGGGCATCGTCGGCATCGTGCTGCTGGGCAGCCTGGCCTGGTCGGCGGTCGGCGCTCTGTTCGCCGCGCTCGGCGCCGCGGCGTCGAGCCTGTCGCCGCGGCCGTCGCCGACCAGGTTTCCGACGGCGATCGTTGCCGCCGTGGTTACCCCGAGCGCCACCTCGCGCATTGCGCCGATTGACACACCGGACGCTGGTTCGCGGGTTGCGCCGACTGATACGCCAGCCGCCTTGCCAGTCGAAACGCCGGCTCAGCCCACGCCGGCGGCCCTGGCCACACCCACGCTGGCGGCGATTGCCAGCCCGACGCCGGCGAGCGGCCGCGCGCCGTGGATCCTGCTGCCCTCGCCAGCGCCGGGCAGTCGCGTCGCGCCGGGCTCGGTGACCATCGAGGCGCGCGGCCGAGGCGACGCGCCGATCAGCGCCATCCGTCTGGAGGTAGACGGAGAGGCGCTGCCGGTGTCCTTTGAACAGCGCGGCGAGGTGACCTGGCGCGGGTTCGCGCAGACGCGTGTCGCCGCCGGCCATCACGCCGTCCAGGCGACGGTGATCGACGAGCGCGGACGCAGCGGTGGCTACCGCTGGACCTTCGAAGCCGGTCCCTGAGCGCTAACCGCCGCGCCGCGGCTCGAGCAGGACGACCGTCGGCTCGGCCGGCAGCCCGGTGGGCGTGATGCTGAGCCTCGGGCGCGGGGCGGCTTCGGTCGCGCCCAGCTCTTTACAGAACCGTTCGACCTCGTCGAGAACGACCTGCCCACGCGTCTCATCCGTGGCGTAGTGCATCGGTACGATGAGCTTGGGCTCGACCTGCGCCACGACTTCAGCCGCCTGAGCGGCGTTGATAGTGCAGTTGCCCCCGACCGGAATCAGCAGCACGTCCGCATCTTTGATGTGCGTCAGCTCCTCGGGGCTGAGCGGCGCCGTGGCCAGGTCGCCCAGATGACAGACGGTCAGCTCCTCGAGCTGGATGATGAAGGCGGTGTTCTTGGCGGGGCTGCCGCTCGCCGCCGCGTCAGCGCGGGCTGACGTTCGTACACCCCAGATCAGAGCGCCGCCGATCTCGTACTCGCCTGGCCCGTTGAGGACTTTCGGCCGACCCTCGACCGTCGACAGGCCGGCATGGTGCGGGTGTTCGTTCGAGATCGTCACCACGTTCGCGCGCAGCGCGAGGGGGGGAAAGCCCAACCCGTCGCTCTCGTACGGGTCTGTCAAGATGGTGACGTCCCGCCCCCGCAGCCGAAAGCAGGCGTGTCCTAGCCAGGAGAGATCCACGCGTGAGTTTACCAGTCCTCAACCGCGTTCTTTTCTTTCAGTGAACACGGACTGGTATACATGAAGTTCAGATGAGCTTTGTGCGCGCGCTGGTCGTCCTGCTCGCCCTGACGTGCGGCCTGTTTGGCGCTGGCGCGACCGCATCGCAGATCGCGGCCGCCGCTCCTGTCACCATCAGCGCGGATGCGCCTGCCGCGCTGACGACCGAAGACGCCGCCACCCAGACCAGAGCCTTCGCTGACGCGTACAACCTGCTGCTCGACCGCTACATTCACCCACTGGACACGGCTGCCCTGCTCGGTGCGGCCTGGAACAACCTGGTCAAGGAGACCGCCGGTAAAGCCGTTGCGCCAGGCCCGGCGCCGGCATTCACGGGTGACCGGGCGGTCGATCTGGAGTTGATGCGCGGAGCGTTGACGGACTATCTCGCAAAGCCGAACAGCGCGCCGGAGGGTTTCGTCGCGGCGCATGCGCTGGTGCGAGGCATGGTCCGCTTCGTGGACGAAGGGCACACGTATTTCCTGGACCCGCAGCAGTACAAGGACTATCAGTCCTGGTCGCGGGGCGACAATACGTACGTCGGCATTGGCATCAGCGTCAGTGCGCGCAATTCGGAGCCGCGCGTCGTCGAGGTGTACGAGAACACGCCGGCGGAACAGGCGGGGCTGCGCGCGGGCGACATCCTGGTGCGCATCAACGACAAGTCCGTCCAGGGACTGGCCCTCGACGAGATGACTAATCTCGTGCGTGGGCCGGTGGGCACCGAGGTCCAGCTCACCGTTCGCCGCGGCGACGATCCGACGGAGCTGACGATGAGCGTGCTGCGCGCCGAGATCCATCTGCAGTTCGTCCAGGATCGAACCCTCGATGATGACATCGGCTACGTGCTGCTGCGCGGCTTCCCGGAGCCCTCGGTGATCGATTCCATCGATAAAGACGTTGCCACCTTCCAGACGAGAGGGATCCATGCCCTGGTGCTCGACCTGCGTGGCAATTCGGGGGGCCGCATCGACGTGGGTACCCGTCTGCTCGGCCACTTTTTGCCGAGCGGCTCCAGCGTCTATCAAGAGGTGGATCGCTCGGGCCAGAACAGCACCCACTCGACGCGCGGAACGACCCAGTACGACCTGCCACTGGTCGTGCTCGTCGACGGCGGGACGGCGTCGATGGGCGAGATCTTCGCCTCGGCGGTGCAGGAGCACGGCGCAGCGACGGTCCTCGGCAGCAATACGGCGGGCAGTGTTGCCGCCGCGCAGGTGTTCGGCTTGCCAGACGGTTCAGGGCTGCAGGTGACCGTCTTCGAGATCCTTTCGGCCGACGGAAAGCCGCTCAACAAAGTCGGCGTGGTGCCTGACGAAGTGATTCAGCCGCCCACGCCCGATGGTGTCGATGGCGGCGATCCAGTGCTCGCGCGCGCCGTCCAGCTGTTGCACGACCAGCTGGGCGACAGCAGCGCGGGCGCGTCGCTGCCTCAGCTGTCCTGAGCGTGAGATGACTGGCGTGGCCCGAGACGCCGGTCCGGCCGAGCTGACCCTGGCCCAGGTGATGCTGCCCGAGGACGCCAACCCGCGCGGAAACGTGCACGGCGGCACGTTGATGAAACTGGCCGACACTGCTGGCGGCGTATGTGCGACGCGGCACACGCGGCAGCGGGTAGTCACGGTGGTCATGGATTCGATGACCTTCGAGCAGCCGGTGTACGTCGGCGACCTGGTCGTGGTCCATGCTGAAGTCACCTGGACAGGCCGCACGAGCATCGAGACCGAGGTCACCATCGTGGCGGAGGACGCTCTGACGGGCGACCGTCGCCACGTTTCGAGCGCGTTTTTCGTCTACGTCTCGATCGACGAGCACGGTCGGCCTGCGCCCGTTCGTCCGCTGGAGCCCAGCACGGCCGAACGGCGTCGACGCTGGCGCGAGGCTGAGGAGCGTCGCGCGCGGCGGTTGCGTCAGGTCGACGCCTCGGTCACCGATTGAGGCGGGTACGCGCGGCTGCGGCGTGACCCCGGCTACCTCCAACCGTCTGCCAGCGGCTGCCGTCCGCGTGCTTGATGGGTACGCCGAAACCGTGCTTGCCTGTCCGCCAGCGCTGGCGCGACAGGGCGGCGTGCACCTGCTCAGCGCCTCGCAGCGCGGCCTGCCGACCTGGCACGGCTTCACCATGCCGCTGGTCGCGCTCAGCTTCGAACCCGGCGCTGTGATTGCCTGCCGACCGGACCTGGTCGAGCGCATGCGCGCCGAGCTTGGCTCGGACGTGCTCAGGCGGCACCTGGACGGACCAGCCCTCAGGCGGCTGTGGCGTGCCGTTCAGCGGTCGGTCCCCAACGCGTTCACACTGGTCGGTGATTTCCGCGCGGCGCACGACGCAACCTTTATCGCCTCACCCAGGATGGAGCGGGCCGAACACCTGCACGAGGACGACTCGGCCGCGCTGCACCTGCGCACGCGCTTCGACGGAGCCATTTTCGGCGTTCGCGGCCCACGCGGGCGGCTGGTCTCCTGGGCGGCGTTGAAGCTGAAATCGGACCGCGTCTGGGAGATTGCGGTCGCCACCGAGGCTGACTACCGCGGCCGTGGCTACGCCCGCGATGTGGTCGCAGCCGCGGCGCGCTTCACGCTTGACCAGGGCCGCGTGCCGACGTATATCCACGACCGCGACAACAGCACGTCTGCATTCGTCGCGCGCGCGGTAGGCTTCCAGGTGTACGCCGAGATCGTGCTGAGCGAATACTGATCTCAGTCTCCGCTCGAGCGCGGTACGCTGGAGCGCGGTATGCGCTTCGACACCCTGGCCGTCCATGCCGGCGGGCCCGCTTTCACCATTGATGGCGCTCACCCCACCGCTCCGCCGCTGGTGCCCGCCTCCAGCTACTGGTACGACTCCGCCGACGAGCTCGACCGCGTTCTGGGCGACCAGCAGCCCGGCTACTCGTATGCACGCTATGCCAGCCCTACCGTGGTCGCGTTCGAGCAAGCAGTGGCTGCGCTCGAAGGCGCGCCGGCGGCGGTGGCCTTCGCCTCGGGTATGGCCGCCATCCACGCCGCCGTGCGGCACTTCGCGCCGGGGCCAGACCGCGCCGTCTTCGCTTCCCTGGATTGCTACGGCGGCACGTTCACGCTGCTGAACGGCACACTGCGCACCGAAGGCGTTGGCGTTCGCTTCGTCGACGTGTTCGACCTGGAAGGGCTGGCGCGACGGCTCGCCGAGGAGCGTCCGGCCGCGCTGCTCGTCGAAGTGGTCTCCAATCCGCTCGAGCGGGTGGCCGACGTGGCCGCCATCGCCGCGTTGTGCAAGCCACACGGCGTGGCGCTGCTGGTCGACTCTACGTTCACCACGCCCTACCTGGTGCGACCCTTGATGCAGGGCGCGGCGTGCGTCATCCACTCCGCCACGAAATACCTGGGCGGCCACGGCGACGTGACCGGGGGTGTGGTCGCCTGCGCCAGTGAAGAGCAGGCCGCCGCGCTGCGCAACTGGCGCAAGTACACCGGCTCGGTGCTCGGCGTGCTGGAGGCGTACCTCTCGATACGTGGCATACGCACGCTGTCTTTGCGGATGGCCCGCCAGTGCGCCAACGCCGCGGCGGTGGCTCGCACCCTGGCGAGTGATGGCCGCATCGAGCAGGTCTATTACCCTGGCCTGCCTGACAGCTCGGACTACCTGGTGGCCTGTCGGCTGTTCCCCGAGGGCCTGTTCGGGGCTGTGCTGGCCTTCGCCATCCGCGACGCGGACCGCTCAGCGGTCATGCGTTTTCTGGAACGACTGAAGGTGGTCCGCGCGGCGCCGACGCTCGGCGACTGCTTCAGCCTGGTGCTCTATCCCGTGATTGCCTCCCACCGCGGGCTGACCCCCGACGAGCGCCGCGCGCGTGGCATCCACGATAACGTGGTCCGCTTCTCCGCCGGCCTCGAAGACCCCGCCGACCTCCTCGCCGACTTCGATCAGGCGCTCGGCTGAGATTCCCCGGAGGGGACCCCTGCTCGGGTTGACCACTACCTCTTGAAAGTCGGGCACGGCAGCTTCCCCGTGGCTCGGGTATGCGGCTCATCCGGGGCCCCGGACCGTGCTGGTCAGCATTGCCCGTGGACCGCGGCGGTCACTCGCCGGGCGGAGTCTCCGGAACCTCGGGAGGTGTATCGGCTGACGTCGGCGGCTGATCGCTGACGGCTGCCGGCTGATCGCTCCCAGTGACGACGATCGTGCCCGTCATCCAGGGGTGGAGGGCGCACACGTACTGGATCGTGCCAGGCTGATCGAAGTACCACGAGAAGCCTTCGCTCGGATCGAGATCGCCCGAATCGAACGAGCCGTCGAGCGCGGTGACGGTGTGGGCATCCTGGCCGTCGTTGGACCACGTCACCCAGGTGCCCGGCGCAACCGTGCGCGTACCCGGCGCGTAGCCCCACTTCGTCTGTGGCCTGGGCGCGTCGACGATGGCCACCGACACCGAGTTACTGACAGCCAGCGCGCTGCCGCTGGTCGAAACGAGCAGCAGCAGCAGCGCCAGCGCGACGAATTTCACGCCGTAAGTACGCGGAGCGGGTCGAAGCTGCCGCCGAGGATGGGCGCGGGGTCGGCCCCGACGACGTCCTTGAGCACGCCCGCGTAGACCGAGCGGAAGTCAGCGTTGAACTTCAGGTCGCCATTCGTGTCCAGGTCGGCCAGGCTCGGGTAGGTGCCGTACAGCCCGCCCTGAACCTTGTTGCCGATGATGAACATTGGTTCGGCCGTGCCGTGGTCGGTGCCGCCGGAGCCGTTTTGCTTCACCCGTCGCCCGAACTCCGAGAACGTCATCACCACGACGTTGTCCTGCTGCTGCAGGTTGGCCAGATCCTGCATGAAGGCATCGAGCGCCTCGCCCATCTGGGCCAGGTTCTTATCCTGGGTCGGCTTCTGGTTGGCGTGCGTGTCGTACCCGCCCATACTGACCGAAAAGAGCCGCGTGCCCAGGTTCCCGGCGATCACCTGAGCGACCAGCTTGAGCTGATTGGCCAGGCCGTTGTTGGCCGGGTACTGGATCGGCGTCTGATAGCTGGCAGCAACCTTCTGCAGCTCGTCCGAGCCGGCCAGCGCCTGCAGCGTGCCGCGCCTGATCAGGCCCTCGTAGGGCGACCAGTTGCCGGCCTGGTTGTAGATGTTCTGGAGCGTCTGCATCTGGAACGTGCGGTCGTTCTTGTACTTCGTGTCCGTGAGGAACGAGAACGCGCCGATGCTGGCTACCGCCGGCACGAGCGTCGTGTCCGTCCAGAACATCGTGTTCAGCTGGTCGCCCACGCTGATCGCGGGCAGCGCGTTGTCAGCGGCGCACTGGCACGCTGCCACGTAGCGGCCCAGCCAACCAGAATGCTCGAAGGTGTCGGGACTGGCGGAGTGCCAGATATCCATGCTGCGGAAGTGGGACCGATTCGGGTTCGGGTAGCCCACACCCTGCACGATGGCGACCTTGCCCTGGTCGTACAGGCCCTTCAGCCTGGCCAGGTTGGGGTTCAGCCCGACCGAGTCAGTCAGGTGCAGCACCTCGTCGGCCGCGAATCCCAGAGTGGGGCGAAGCTGGTTGTACTCGGGATCGGCGAACGGAATCAGCGTGTTGATGCCGTCGTTGCCGCCCGACAGCTGCAGCACGACCAGGATCATGTTCTTTTTGGACGCGTCGAGCGCGACGGTCGGCCCGTCCAGCGCCGCGGCGGTGCGCGTGATGAACGACGGAGCGAGAAAGCCCGAGGCGACGAGCAGCGCGCCGCGACCGATCAGAGAGCGTCTGGTAAATGCCATGGGGGGGCCGCTCCTAAGCGAGCTGGTAGGCAGGCACAGCCAGGGCGAGATGCACCAGGCCGCGCGCCTTGAGGTCGAGGGCGCCACCGTCGTCGAGCGCCAGCGGACCAGCGGAATTGAGGTAGTCGACCAGAGACTGGCGCGCCTCGGGCGTGACGTCGCCATCCACCAGCAGCGCCAGATAGAAGTCGACCAGCGCCTCGGGCGAGGTGATCCCGTGCGCGCGCACCTGAGCCGGCACGTCCGCGAAGTACGGCTTGTCAGCCTCGCGGCCCATCGCCAGACGGTCCCCGAAGTTGAACCGCTCGAACAGCGTGGTCGAATTGATCCAGCCCGCGCCGCCCTTCCAGCCGCTGACGTCGGGCGGGTTCAGAAGGTCCTGACCCATCCGTCGCAGGACCTGGGTAGCATCTGGACCGACGTTCTGCACGTTCAGCGACTTGAGCGCGCCGAGCACCAGGTCGACCGGCTGCTTGACCTGTGCGTGGAAGGCCTGGGCTGACAGAAACTCTGGGCCGCTGAACAGATCGCGCAGCACGGCTCGGATGTCGAAGCCGGAGCTGACGAACGTCGCGGCCAGGCGATCGATCGTCGACGGGTCCGGGTTGTCGTAGACGAAGAACGAAAACAGTTTGGTGGTGATGAAGCGGGCGGTTGCCGGATGGCGCACCAGGATCGCCAGGATGTCGTCGGCGTCGAAGTTGCCGGTCTGGCCCTGAAACGTCTTGTCGCCGACGTCGTGCTGGCCCGCGTTGAAGGTGTAGTTGAGGTCTCTGTTGAGGGTGTGGCCGGTGAACGCCCGCGCGGCTTCGTGGATGTCCTGCTCGGTGTAATTGCCGATGCCGACCGTGAACAGCTCCTGGACTTCGCGGGCGTAGTTCTCGTTGGGCGCGCCTTTGCGATTCTGGCGGTTATCGAGCCAGATCAGCATGGCCGGGTCGCGCGTGACCTTCTGCAGCAACACTTCGAAATTGCCCAGCCCGTAGTCGCGAAAGAGCTGTATTTGCTGCAGCATCAAGACGGAGTTGGCCACCTTGCTGTTAGCGGTGGCGAAATGGTTGTGCCAGAAGAGAGTCATCTTCTCCTGGAGCGGCCGCTGCGTGTACAGCATGCGGCTGAGCCACCAGAACTTGGCAGCCTCGATTTTCTTGCGGTCGCCGAGGTCGGTGGTGAGCGGCGCCAGCAGCAGATCGGTGGTCGAATCGTCGACCTGTTCCGGATTCAGCAGCCGCTCGAGCGCGCCGGCGAAGCCGAGCGGAAGGTACTGGGCCAGCTCGGTCTCGGTCGCACCGAAGCCTGCCCGGCGCAGCAGGTGAGCGATCTGGGAGGGGGCGTTATCCAGGGCCATGGGATGTCCGTGCAGTTGATACGCCGGCGTGGCGTGTTGCGTTACAGTTGCCTCCGAACTCCGTCGCGGAGGTCACGAGCACGACATATGGGCATCCTGGACCGAGTCTCCACGCTCCTCAGGGCCAACATCAACGACATGATCGATCGAGCTGAAGACCCTGAGAAGGTCGTCAAGCAGTTGATTGCCGACATGAACAACCAGCTCGTGCAGGTCAAGACGCAGGTCGCGGCGTCCATTGCCGACGAGAAGCAGCTGTACCAGCGCTACCAGGACAATCAAGCCAAAGCGGTCGACTGGCAGCAGCGGGCCGAGCTGGCGGTCGAGAAGGGCCAGGACGACATGGCGCGCGAAGCGCTGTCGCGCCGCAACGCCTTCCAGCAGACCGCCACTGGCTTCAAGGAGCAGTACGACCAGCAGGCGGCGCAGGTCGAGCAGCTCAAGGAAGCGCTGCACCAGCTCGAGGCGAAGATCCAGGACGCGCAAACGCGCGAAGACCTGCTCATCGCACGCTCGCGGCGCGCCAAGGCGGAAACAAACATCCGCCAGACCCTGTCGGGCCTCGACCAGAGCAGCGCGCTGGCCAGCTTCGACCGCATCGAGGAGAAGGTGAACCAGCAGGAAGCCCGCGCCGCCGCGCTGGGCGAGCTGGACACCGACACGATGGAGCATCGCTTCAAGTTGATGGAGCAAGAGAGTGAAGTCGACCGCCAGTTGAACGAGCTCAAGGCGAAAAAGGGACTGGCCGCGCCCGCCGACAGCTCCTCCAAAGCCCTCGGCACCGGCACGAGCGCCGAAGAATCGACCAGTCCCTAGAGTCTTTCGAACTCGGGGAGCGGCTCGCCGAGCAGCGGGGCGGCGTAGGCGACGAACTGGTCGGTCAGGCCGTTGCCGTCGGGATTGATGAACTGGTCGGGCAATCGGCGCTGCTGGTTGGCCACAGTCTCCAGCGGTGTGGTGCCAGGGCGCACCTCGTAGCCCGGGCCGGGCTGGCGCTCGAGCGAGACCATCACCCCCGAGTGGCCCGCGGCGGCCAGCCGCACGGCCTCGCGCCCAACAAGCTCCGCTTCCGAGCGGTCAGTGCTGGAGACATAGGCCGTGGCCATGCGCTGAATGGTGCCCGGCTTGTCGAAGCGCACCCGCACGCCCAGCTCGCTCTGCAGCCGACGGGAGAGCCACGGCGCGGGACTGTCGTAGTAGGCGTGGCCGAAGGCGTCCACCCAGCGCGGCTCGCCGACCGCGCCGACCACGCGGCCGTCAGGCGTGGGCTGGTTTTCGCACAGCACCACCGCGCACCAGCCGAGCGCCTCGTACACCCTGCGCACGTCGTCCACAATCCGCTCGACGGGCTGCGGCCGCTCCGGCACGTACACCAGGTGCGGCGCGTCGCCCGGCGCCTGGCGCGCGAGCCAGGCCGCGCCGGGCAGCCAGCCGGCGTGGCGGCCCATCACTTCGAGCAGCCGAATGGGGTCGGTCGCGCGCATGGCCAGCGTGTCGAGGGCCGTCTCGCGGCTGACCTGGGCGACGAAGCGGGCGGCGCTGCCGTAGCCCGGGCAGTGGTCGGTGCCGGCCAGGTCGTTGTCGATCGTCTTGGGCACGCCCACCACGCGCAGCTCGGCGCCAGCCGCGCACGCCACCTGGAGCGAGGTATCCGCCGAATCGTTGCCGCCGATGTACACCAGCGCCTCGACCGCCTCTTCTTTACATAAGGCTGCCAGCCGTGCGGCGTCGCCCTCGCGCAGCTTGTAGCGGCACGAGCCCAATGCCGCCGAGGGCGTACGCTTCAGCCGCGCCAGGCGGTCCCCGTCCAGGTCGGACAGGTCGACCAGGCGCCGCTCGAGCGCACCCTGGACGCCGTGGCGCATGCCGAGCACGCGCTGAAAGCCGCGCTCACGCGCCTCGCCGATGACGCCGGCGAGGCTGGCGTTGATGACCGCCGTCGGCCCGCCCGACTGACCGACGAGTAAGGTTCGGGTTATGCGCCCTGGCCGGCGAGCGCCACGCTGGGGTGCGCCCCTTCGACGCCACGCCGCTGTTTCAGCGCGGTGATGGTCGTGCGCATGAAGGCAGGCAGGTCGGCTGGCGAGCGCGACGTGATCAGCGTGCCGTCCTTGACGACCTCCCGATCGACCCAGTTCGCGCCGGCGTTGACCATGTCGTCCTTGATGCTGCGAAAGCTCGTGGCGGTCTTGCCGCGGACGATGTTGGCGGAGGCGAGCATCCAGCCAGCGTGGCAGATCGCGGCCACTATCTTGCCCTGTTCGTGCGCCTCGCGAACGAGCTTGATCATGCCGGGGTGGCGCCGCATGTGGTCAGGGCTGTAGCCACCCGGGATGATGACCGCGTCGAACTGTGAGGCGGTCACGGTGTCCGCCTCAGCGTCGACCGTCACGGGGTAGCCGTGCTTGCTCTGATACGTTTCCGCGCTGCCCGAGCCGACGATGAAGACATCCGCCCCGGACTCGCGCAGGCGGTAGTACGGGTACCACAGCTCGAGGTCCTCGTAGAGCGTCTCCGCGAGGATGGCCACGCGCATCCCGGCCAGCTCGCCAGTAGTGCCATCGCTGTGCTGTTCAATCGACCGGGCGTCCTTGGCCATGTGAATCTCTCCCGACCGTAGTGGCTCCAGCGTCCATGCTAGCACCGGATTCCAGCGCTTCTACGGTGCGCCAGAGGACATCCGCGACCTGCTCAACCGAGCGCACGCACGTGTCGGCCAGCTGGCGGACGCTCTGCGGTGTCTCGGGCGCGATCACGCCAATGCCCAGTGTGCGCGCCTGACCGTCGTCACGCAGAACGGACAGCGCCCTGAACGCATGCGCGTCGGTCACATCGTCGCCCAGGTAGACCAGCCGATCGAGCTGATGCCGGCGCACGAGCCAGCTCACTGCCGAGCCTTTGGTGACCATCAGCGGTGGCAGCAGGTTAATGACCATGCGGCCTTCCTCGATGCGCAGGCCACTGGTGATCGCCCGTCGGCTGAGGATCTCGAGCAGCTCGCGTCGGGTGCGCTGCGGGTGGGCCGTGAGTCGGTAGTGCAGGCTAGCCGTGGCGCCCTTGTTTTCGATCAGCACGCCGGGCTCGGCGTACTCGCGCCGAATCTGCTCTACGACGGCGGCCAGTCGCGGCACCCAGGGTCGCGCCTCGGGCACCAGCTCGGCGCCGTGCTCGCTCCAGATTTCGAGTCCGTGGTTGCCGACGTAGGTCAGCCCGTCGACGCCGACCATCTGGCGGGCCTCGGCCACGGTGCGGCCAGAGACGACCGCCACCAGGGTCAGCGTGTGCTTCAGTCGCTCGAGCGCCTGCTTCGCCCTGGGCAGCACGCGCGCCTCCTCGGGCCTGGCGACGATGGGGCTGATGGTCCCGTCGATGTCGGTAACGAGCCCCGCCCGCCCGCCGCCCAGCAGCGCAACCACCCGCTCGACCACGCCCGCCCCTGGGCTGGGCGTCGCATTGTTTGTGCAAGAGGCGCTTTCGTACACTTTGTGCGCAGACCTGACTGTGGCTACAGTCTAGGCCCGCGTCCCTCATCCGCACCCCCCTTCCGCGATAGCTCAACGGTAGAGCGGCCGGCTGTTAACCGGTAGGTTCCAGGTTCGAATCCTGGTCGCGGAGCTCTTTCGAACTCGAGATGGACTGCCTGGAGGTCGAGCTCGTGCTCGATCTGCCGCCAGTGCTCCGAGATCCGTTGAGGCACGTCCAGCGCGAGCGCGAGGGCAGTGGCGAGCGAGACGACACCGCGCATGCCGGGCGCAGCCAACAACGAACCGCTCACGCCAGAAAACCGGCCACTCAACTCAGATGCTTGTCATCAGGAAACGACCGTAATGACGCGCGCCGTGGATGTCGTGCGCATCAAGGATGGTGCGAGCCGTCCCGGGAAACCCGTCGCTGCGCAAATCCTGGGCGACTGTCTCGGCGGTCGTGTAATCGACAACTGGCGCGATGATGTCTCCGCGGGGGTAAAAGTGTGCGGCACTTCTTGCGGCGCCGCGGCGGTGGTCCGCGCTACAAGCGCAACGAGCTGCGCAAGCCGGTTGCGCGCCAGCACGCCAGAGCAGCCAGCATTGACCGCGACCCGGTGACGCTTGCGGATTCGCTGGCCGTCGTGGGGCCGCGCCACCGACCTCGCCGCGCGGGCAGCAGCCTGAGCGCTGCTCCGACGAGGGCCAAGCCGAGCGCGCGCTTTACCGCGCCGACTCCAGGGCCATCCTGGCCGTTGGCACACCGACTGGAGCGTCCCGCTCGACAGCGCCCAAAGCCAGGAGCGCCGCGCGCTGCGCTTCGGTCACGCCGGTCAGGCCGGTGATATCCAGACGCTCGTACAGCCGGTCGGGCCGCAAGATGTGCCGCGGGACGCCCGTCGGGATCGCCCAGAGGCGCACCGTCCCATCCTCGCCGCCGCTGGCGAGTAGACGCCCGTCCCCAGAGAATGCCGCACTCCAGACGATGCTCACGTGCCCCTGCATGGTTTGCCGCAGCTGGCCGGTCGCCGTGTCCCAAAGACATACTGTCCCGTCCTCGCCGGCGCTGGCCAGCACTCGCCCGTCCTCGGTGAGCGCCACGGCCGTGACCACGCCGCTGTGTCCCAACACGGTGGCGAGTGCCCGGCCGCTCGCGGTGTCCGTTCTCCCAAGGCGGCCGGCTGCGTTGGCGGAAGAACGGCGGCTACGCTGAGCGCGTGGCGGATGCCAGTTCGGTCAG
>CBJLVJ010000014.1:0-13170 GCA_966426465.1 uncultured bacterium
CGAGATTACGGTCCAGCCACAGCTCCTGCTTCGGCGCGCCGTAGGCTACCAGCAGCACGTCCACGCGTCCGCTCGATTGAATCGCGGCGCGCACGGCGGCGTCGTATTGCACCAGGGGCGAAACGGGTTCGGCGCCGGCCACCTGCAGCCCGGGGAAGTCGCGCTAGAGCGCGCGCGCGGCGCGGCGCGCCGCGTCGCTCTGGCCGCCGAGCAAGAACCAGCGGTCGCCCCGTTTGACCGATTCGGCGGCTAGCATCAGCACCAGGTCGGTGCCCTGGACGTGCTCGCGCAGGCGTTCGCCGGCCAGTCGGGCAGCCAGCACCAGGCCGATACCGTCGGGGATGTTCAACGCGGCGCGATTCAGCGCGCTGCGAAAAGCCGCGTCGCGACGGGCGAGCATGACGAACTCGGGATTGGGCGTCGTCACCACGTGCGGCACGCGCGTGTCGATTGCCGCGAGCAGCATCGCCAGCGCCTCGGGGTAGGTCACGTCGTCAACGCGGACGCCCAGGATATCGACGCCGCGGGCGCGTTCGCGCATCGTCCGCAGCGCAGGGTACAGGGTTAGAATCCCCGCCGGTGGCGACCTTGCTGACCGGTGTGGGCTACATCGGCGCCGCGCTGCTCGGTCGGCTCATCCAGGCCGGCGATGAACAACCGGTGGTTGCCCTCGACAACTTCTACTCGACCTCGCGTGAGGCGATCGAGCGAGCACTGCCACGCGCCGTGCGGCTGATCGCCGGTGACGTGGCGGATGCGGCCGCCGTCGGGCGCGCGTTCGACCTGCTCGGCGACGCATCGGATGCGGTTGTCTTTCATCTCGCGGCGCAGCCAAGTGCGGCGATCGCCGCACGCGACCCCACCGTCACCGAACGCAGCAACCTGGTCGGCGCGCGGATCGTGCTCGAGGCGGCCCGCGACCGTGGCGCACGTGTCGTCTTCGGCGGCTCGTTCCGTGTGTACGGCGACGAGCTACACGGTCAGACGGTCGACGAGCACACGCCGTACGGGCGGGTTGGCGATCTGTCGCACCTGAGCAAGATCTATGTCGAACAGCTCGCGCGCATGATCGGGCTGCCGTTCGTGTCTGTACGACTGGGCGTCACGTACGGTCTGTCGCCGATCATGAAGACGACCCCCGTGTTCATGACCGTGCCGAACCTGTTCTGCCAGCGCGCCGCCCACGGCGACGATCTGCACGTGCTCGAGGATCGACCCATGGCCTTCATCCACGTAGGCGATGCCGCCGACGCGCTGCTTGCCGCCGCCCATCTCGGCGGCCCGACCTGGCAGGTGCTGAACGCCGCGCCCGAAGTGGCCACCATTGGCCAGGTGGCCAGGACCGTGCAGCGGCTGGCAGACGATCGCCACACCTCGGTGCACATTCAGGGCGCGGCGTCGTCGGAGGCCGGTTTTCGGGTGCGCTCACGGCTAGCGATCCAGAACCAGCACACGCTGCGTGACGGATTGGGTGAAGTCCTGGACTTCTTTCTCGCGCGCCGATGAAGGTCCTGGTCACCGGCGCCTCCGGCCTCATCGGCCGCCACGCGGTTGAGCTGCTGCTGTGCGCCGGCCACGAGGTGCGGACCTTCCAACGCGGTCAGGTGCCGCCCGACGAGAGGCTGGAGGCTGTCAGGGGTGACATCCGCGCCGATCTCCGCCAGCTCTGTGCGGCGGCGGAAGGCCGCGCTGCGGTGGTCCACCTGGCAGGACGCGGCGATGTTGGCGAATCACGCCGGGAGCCGCTCGGCTACGCTCGGTTGAATGCCGATGGGACGCTGCACGCGCTCGAGGCTGCCCGCGCGGCCGGCGCGATGTTCGTGCTCGCCTCCAGCCAGCGCGTCTATGGGCTCCAGCCGCGAGCATGCCGCGAGGACGACCTACCCGCGCCAGATAGTCCGTACGGCTACACCAAGTGGGTCGCCGAGCTGTGGTGCCGCATGGCTGCCGAGCAGTTCGGCGTGACCACGCGCGTGCTGCGGTTCTTTTCGGTGTACGGTCCTGGCCAGCAGCCCAACGGCGGCAGCGGGGTGGTGACCATCTTCGCTCGCGCCGCGCTGGCCAATCAGCCGCTGGTGGTCCAGTCGGCCGGCCAACGCGACTTTACCGACGCCCGCGACGTCGCGCGCGCCATCCTGCTCGCCATTGGCGTGCCGGCCGACCGCACGCACCGTGTCTACAACATTGCCACCGGTGTCGGCACGACCTTTCGCGCCCTCGCCGAGTTGGTCATCGCGACCGCTGGCTCCAGATCCCGTATTGAAGAACGGATTCAGGAACCCGCCGGGCGCGACCTGGTGGCCGATGTCTCGCGCGGCGCGATGGAGCTCGGCTACACCTCGCGCGTTCCGCTGCACGACGGCATCGAGCACTACCTGCAATGGCTGCGTCGGCAAAACTCTGCCTGAAGGCACGGCCCACGCCGACTCAGCTCGCCGACCGCCTGCGTCCGGTCGATGGCGTCTGGCCGGAGGGCCTCGAGCTGTACCTCGCTGCCGCCGACCTGGCCTCGGGCACGATCGTCGCCGAGATCGCGGAGCGCATCGCAAAGACCGACGTGCCGCGGGACTTCGCCTGGTTGATCGAAGGTCCGGTGGATTCGCTCGACGGCGCCGATTTCGACATCACTCGCGACAGCGATGCCGACACCACCGTCGTCGAACGCCTGGCCGACCTTGCCCGTCGCATCCATGCCCGAGCCGTCAACATCCACGTCATCTCACCCAGCCCGGAGATCTCGCGATTGTCGCTGGAGTGCCGCGCCGCGTTACTCGAGCGGGCGCTGCCGTTCCTGGCTCGATTTGTCGATCTGGTACTCGCTGCCGACGCGGTGCCGACCGTCGAAAACATGCCGGCGGTGCTGCGCATGCGACGCAGCGACTTTGCCTTCACGCCAATTGGCATGGCCGCCGACGACCTGTGCTGGCTGGTCGAGCGGCTCCCGGGCCTGCGGGTGCTTGCCGACACGTCGCACGCCGGCCTGTACCTCAACGCTCGCCGCCTGCCACCAGACCCTGCGTACGCCTGGAGCGCGCCGCTGCACGCCTACCTGAACGAGCTGCCGCACGAGGCAACGGCTATGTCGGCCGTAAGCCTTGTCGACTATCTGCAACACTTGCCCGATGTCGAGAACGCGCAGGTCTCCAATGCCCGAGGCATCCTGGGCGAGGGACTGGCCTACGCCGACGGCGACTTCGATCTCGATCCGGCGATCAGGTGGCTTGGCGCCCACGCCAGGCACATCGTGACCGAGACCATCGAGGCGAGCAATGACGATGCGGTGCTCATGCGTGACGCGCTGCGGCGCATGCGGATGGTCCTGGCTTGAGCCAGGCAACCCCGCCAGCGGAGCTGCTGCTCGGACGCGCCGAATTCAGCGGCGACATCGCTCACGCCGCGACGTTCGTACGCAACCGACGCGTGCTGCTCACCGGCGCGGCCGGCAGCATCGGTTGGCCGCTGACGCACACGCTGGTGGCCGCCGAGCCCGCCAGCCTCGTGCTGCTGGACCACCACGAGCACTCGCTGTTCAGCCTCGAACGCGCAGTCGGACGGCGGGCCAACGTGCGGTTTGAGCTTGCCGACGTCCGCGACGCTGCCCGCCTGAGGCGGATCTTCGACGAGCACCGGCCCGAAGTCGTCATCCACCTGGCCGCCGCCAAGCACGTGCCGTACGGCGAGCGCTTTCCGGAAGGCGCCGTCGCCACCAATGTGCTGGCCACCGACACTCTCCTGCGCCTGAGCGATGGTGTCGGCGTGGCGACGTTTGTGTACCCGTCGAGCGACAAGAGCGTCCAGCCGCCAAGCGTCTACGGCGCGACAAAGCGCATCGCCGAGGGTCTGGTGCAGGCCGCGGCCGGTAACCGCGGGTGGGCCGTGGTGCGTTACGTCAACATCATCGGCACACGCGGCAGCGTCATCGAGACTTTTACCCAGCAGGTCCAGGCCGATCGATCGCTCAGCGTGACGGACGAGCGGATGACGCGCTACTGGATCAGCATGGACGAGGCGATCTGGTCGGCGTTGCTGACCGCACGCTGCGCGGCGCCAGCCGAAGTGGTCATGCCCCAGTGCGGCGAACCGCTGCCGATCCTCGAAACCGCGCGCCGGCTCGCCGGCTGGTATCGTCCCGACCGAGTGCCCTACCCGATTGCCTGCACCGGCATGCGCCCGGGCGAACGCCTGCACGAAATCCTCCTGTCGCCGAACGAGTCCTACGCCCACACCCCGGCCCATGGCCTGCGCTCCGTCCGCACAACCCGCGACCCGCATGAGCTGTCGAAGATGCCCGAGCTCGTGCACGACCTGGTACAGCTCGTGGACAGGGCCGATCGCGAGCACATCGCGCGACGGTGCCTGCGCGCGGCTGAAGCTTTGCAGTGAACGCCAGGTGAACCGGAAGTGAACCCGATCCCGTGGTTGGGCCTGGCCTTCGCCGTGGCGGTCGTGAGCACCTGGACGCTGGCCTACCTGGCCGAACGATTTGGGCGCCGCCTGGGCGTCCTCGACGTGCCACGCGCGGGCGAGGTGCAGCGCTGGAGTGTGCCGCGCACGGGCGGCTACGCCATGCTCGGCGGGCTGTGGCTGGCCCTGCTGGTTGGCTACGTGCTGCGCGACCGATTCCTGGTAGACCCGGAGGTCGGGCCCGGCTGGAATCCGGCTGACGATCTGCGCGTGGTCGGCCTCGTCCTGGGCTCCGTGTGCATCGTGCCGCTGGCCATCCTGGACGACCGGCGACGGCTCGGACCGTTGCCGCAGCTCGTCGGGCAGCTCGTGATCGCCGCCGTCCCGGTGGCCTTCGGCCTCCGCGTCAGCAGCGTTGCCCAGCCCTTCGGCGACCCGATCGACCTGCCCGTCTGGCTCGACCTGCCGCTCAGCATCGTGTGGTTCGTGGGCATGATGAACGCCATCAACTGGGTCGACAACATGGACGGACTGGCGGGCGGGCTGGCCTTCGGGGGGGCGATGGTCCTGTTCGCGCGCGCATACCTGTTCACGGAATACTCGGTTGCGCTCTTCCCGCTGGCGCTGGCCGGTGTCTGCCTCGGCTTTCTGGGCCGCAACCGACCGCCCGCCACGATCTTCATGGGCAGCTCGGGCTCGCTGCTGCTCGGCTTTGGACTGGCAGGCAGCGGCATCCTGGGCGGCGCAAAGCTGGGAACGGCGATCCTGGTGCTCGGCATACCCATCCTCGATGCGGCCTGGGTGATCTTTCGGCGCCTCACACGTGGCGCGCGGCCGACCATCGGCGGCGACCGCGAGCACCTGGCGATGAAGCTGCACGACCTCGGCCTGAGCACGGGCCAGACCGTGCTGGCGCTGTACGTGGTCTCGGCCGTGCTGGGCATCCTTGGACTCAGCCTGCACACGCCCCCCGAAGCGCCGAGCGTCGACAAACTCTACGCCCTGGTGGCGATGGTGCTGGTGCTGCTGATCGTGCTGGCGGTGGTGACGGTGGCCGTCACCCGCCGCCGTCGGGTCGTGCGTTAGCGACCGCGAAGACGGTGCACGCGCTCTTCCAGGCGGTCGAGCAGGTCGGGCGGCGAGGCGACGGCGCCCGGCGGCACACATAGCGACCCGAACCCGTGGAAGTCGCTGCCAACGGTCGGCACCAGGTCGTACGCGGCACACGCTTCGAGCAGGGCGGCCGAAACCTCCGGACCGTAGTCCTTCGAGTAGTACGCCTCCAGACCGTCCACGCCGGCATTGACGACCGCTGGTAGAAACTCGCGCCAGTCGCGGCCGTCGAGCTCGTTCGGGTGGGCCCAGGAGGCGAGCCCGCCCACCGAATGGATCAGCCGGATGCCCTCGTCGGGTTCGAGCCGGAATCCCTCGAAATAGGCCGGACCGCCGCGGCCGATGAAACGCTCGAACGCCTCGTCGATGGTCTGGACGTGGCCGGCCTCGAGCAGCGCCTGCGCGACGTGCGGCCGGCCGACGCTGCCCTCGCCCGCGATTTCGAACACCCGCTCGAGGCTGATCGGCGCGCCAAGGTGGTTGAGCGCGTCGACCATCTGCTCGGCGCGCGTGAGCCGCGCCTCGCGGAAGCCTCGGACGGCCGACTGAAACGTGCTGTCCTGATAATCCAGAAACAGACCCAGGACGTGGATCGAGGCGCCAGGCAGATCCGTGCTCAGCTCGATGGCCGGGATGACACGTAGCCCGAGCTCCTCGCCGACGCGCTGTGCCTCGGCGACACCGTCGGTCGCGTCGTGGTCGCTCAGGGCCATGGTGGTGACACCCTGCGACTGTGCGTAGCGCACCAGCTCCGCCGGCGACAACCGTCCGTCGGAGACGGTGCTGTGCAGGTGCAGATCTAAGGTCATGTGCTCGCACCGCCGCCCGCCCGCTCTTTCCACAGCTCAGCGTAACCGCGAGGCGTCACGTAGACCGTCACGTAAAGCGTCACGTGGCCGTCACGCGTGTCACAATGTGCGAAAGTCGCGCGAAGTCACCGCTAGCGGGCATAGTCCACAGCTCGGGTCTCGCGCACGACGGTGACCTTGACCTGGCCCGGGTACTGGAGCGTCTCTTCGATCTTCTTGACGATGTCGCGCGCCAGCCGCATCGCCGCCAGGTCGTCCACCTGCTCGGGCTTGACGATGATCCGCACCTCGCGCCCGGCCTGAATGGCAAACGACTTCTCGACTCCTTCGAACGAGTTGGCGACCTCCTCCAGCGCCTCCAGCCGCCGCACGTAGTTCTCGACGCTCTCGCGCCGCGCGCCCGGTCGGGCGCCCGAGGCCGCGTCCGCCGCCTGCACCAGCACGTCTTCGATGGACTGGCGCTCGGGGTCGTGGTCGTGGTGGCCCATGACCGCCTGGACCACGGATTTGGGCTCGCCGAAGCGGCGGATGAAGTCGGCGCCGATAATGTGGTGCGGCCCCTCCCCCTCGTGGGTGAGCACCTTGCCGATGTCGTGCAGGAACGACGCGCGCCTGACGAGGTTCACCTCGGCGCCCACTTCGGCGGCGAGCATCGCCCCGATGTGGGCAGCCTCGACCGCGTGCTGGAGCTGGTTCTGGCCATAGGACGTGCGAAACTTCAAGCGGCCGACCACCTTGATGATCTCGGGGTGCAGCCCGGGCACGCCCGCCTCGTAGGCAGCCGCCTCACCCTCCTCACGAATCTCCTGTTCGATTTCCTGCTTGGACTTGGCGACGATCTCCTCGATGCGTGCGGGATGGATACGGCCGTCCTGGACCAGCTTGGTGAGCGCCAGGCGGGCGATCTCACGCCGCACCGGGTCGAAGCACGACAGCGTGACCGCGTCGGGCGTGTCGTCGATGATCAGGTCGACTCCGGTCACCGCCTCGAGCGCGCGGATGTTGCGCCCCTCGCGGCCGATGATGCGGCCTTTCATCTCCTCGTTCGGAATCGGCACCACCGTCGTCGTAATCTCGCCGACCGTGTCGCTCGAGTAGCGCTGGATGGCTACCGACAGGATCTTGCGCGCCTCCGCCTCGGCGTGCTGGCGAGCCTCCATTTCGATCAGCCGGGCGCGGCGGCCCGCTTCGGTGCGCACCTCCTCCTCCACCCGCTGCAGCAGCAGGTTGCGCGCTTCGTCGCGCGTCAGCGCCGCCACCCGTTCGATGGCCGCCACCTGCTCCAGGCGCAAGCGCTCGATGTCGCGGATGCGCGCCTCGCTTTCCTCCTCGCGCTGCTGCAACCTGCGCTGCCGGTTCTCGTTTTCCTCCACCTTCCGATCCAGGTTTTCTTCCTTCTGTCGCAGCCGCCGCTCCTGCGCGTGAATCTCGAGGCGTAATTGGCGAGCGTCTTCCTCGGCCGTCGCCAGGATGCGGATGGCTTCCTCCTTGGCCTCCAACAGAACGGCCTTTTTTTCCGCGTCGGCGGCTGCCCGCGTTTCGGCAGCGGTTTCTTCGGCAAGCCGACGCTGGTCGATGCCCGAGCGCCGCTTGAGTGTGTAGCCCAGCCCAGCGCCGATAACGACGCCGGCAACTAGGGCCACAATGAGTGTCATCACGTCCACAGTTACAGGTACCTCCTTTCTTCAGGCTTGGCTCGGCTCGACGCGGTGGACGCGGACAAGCCGGAACGGGGCGCCTCGCGGAGACGCCCCTTAGTGGCGGATTGTACGGCTCACCCGCTATTCGAAGAGCTTTGCCTTGTGCAGTAACGCGAGTTGATTGGGCAGCAGCTCGGGCAACTGGTTCGGCAACACCCAGCGGTGCTGGCGGGTTTCGTCCGAGGCTTGATAGGTACCGCTGCGGACTGTGCAGCGGAACAACAGGTCGAGCTGACTCGACCCCCAGAAATCGGCGGCCAGCAGCGCGTCGACGGTCACGACGAGACCCGTCTCCTCGAGCACTTCGCGAGTCAGGCCCGACTCGGGGCTCTCGGCGTGCTTGAGCCAGCCGCCAGGCAGGCCCCACGGCACGTCGCGACGGTAGGTGTGCTCGAGCACCAGGACGCGGCCCTGGTCGTCCTGAATCAACGCCATCGCGCCGACCATGACCGACGGATTCAGCACGCGCAGAAACACCTGGCGCATCCAGCCCGGAAACGGCACGTCGCGCCAGATGCGCAGCAGAACGCGGCGGCGGTGCGACGACCTTTGAGAGATGCGCACGGGTTCGACCGCTAAGATCGAATGGTATGACTCAGGCAGCCACTGAACGCCTGCCGCTCCGGCGCCGCCTCGAGCAGGAGCGCGGGCGCGTGTGGGTGGTCGGCCATCGCGGCGCGATGGGCCACTGTCCCGAAAACACGCTGGCCTCTTTCGAGCGCGGGCTCGCGCTGGGCGCCGACTGGATCGAGCTGGACGTGCACCTGTCGCGGGACGGCGCACTTGTCGTCATTCACGACGAGACGGTCGATCGCACCACCGACGGCCACGGCGCCGTCCGCGACCTGACGCTCGCCCAGCTCAAGAGCTTCGACGCTGGCGGCTGGTTCGGTCCCGAGTACGCGGGCCAGCGCATTCCAACCCTGGACGAAGTGCTCGCCTGGGCTCGCCAGCGCAACACGATTGTGGACATCGAGATCAAAAACGCGCCGGTGTACTACGCGGGCATCGAGGCGGCGGTTGTGGACGCCGTGCGGCGCAACGACATGACCGAGCAGGTCATCGTCATCAGCTTCGACCACACGACGGTCAAGCAGGTCAAAGCGCTCGAGCCGCGCATCGCGACCGGCGTGCTGTACGGCGCCCGGCCAGTGGACGGCGGGGTGGGGCTGGCTCGCCAGGCGGAGGCCGACGCGCTCTTGCCTCACTGGGCCTACGTCACGCCTCAGGATGTAACCGTAGCCCACGCCGCCGGGCTGTCGGTGGCCCCCTGGGCGTCGTCCGATCCAGACGTCCTGCGCCAGCTGATCGCCGCCGGCGTGGATGCCATCGGCACCAATCACCCGGATGTCCTGCGCGACGTGCTCAGCGTGGGAAGCCGTCAATGACGGCCGCCTGGCCGGGCGCGCTGCTCAAGCGCGCGGACGTTCAGCTGTTCCTGACCAGTTTTCTTGGCCTGTACGCCGAGCTGCTGTGCATCCGCTGGATGCCGGCCCACGTGCGGTTTCTCTCGTATTTCACCAATTTCATCCTGCTGGCCTCGTTTCTCGGGCTCGGGGTCGGCATCCTGTCGGCCCGACGCAAGCTGCCCATCGGCCCACGCACCTTCCCGCTGCTGCTGCTGTTCGCCGCGATCCTGATCGCCGCGACCCGTTTCGAGCTCCACATCGGCTCGGCCGGAGTCCTGTACTACGGCGCCGGCGAAAGCGGCAGCGCGCCACCCGAGAACGCGCTCGTGTTGCCAGCCGCGTTTCTGCTGGTCAGCTTGCTGTTCGTCTGCATCGGCCGCCCGCTCGGCGTGCTGCTCGGCCAGGTGACGCCGCCGCTGCGCGCGTACGCCTTCGACATCGGCGGCAGCCTGGCGGGCATCGCCGCCTTCTTCATCTTGTCGTGGTTCGAGCAGCCGCCCGCCGTCTGGTTCGTTGGCCTGTTGCTGATCACGCTGCTGTTGGCGGGTCCGACCTGGGCTGACCGCGCCTTCATGGTTGTGCCGCTGCTCATCTCGGCGGTCATCGCCTGGAACATCGGCGCCAGCTACTGGTGGTCGCCGTACTACAAGATCGGCCTGACCCCAAGCGACAACGGCCACGGCTGGGAGCTCAACGTCAACGAGAGCGGCCATCAAGCGATGATGCCGTCCAACGAGAAAGAACCGTTTTATCGCAGTCCGTACGACCTGTTTGGATCGGGTCAGTTCCAGCGGGTGCTGATCATCGGTGCGGGCAGCGGCTCCGACACGGCCATTGGCTTGAAGTACGGCCAGGTCGGACACATCGACGCGGTCGAGATCGATCCCGTCATCGCGCGGCTGGGCCGTGAGTTTCACCCGGAGCAACCCTTCTCCGACCCGCGCGTCGACGTCCACGTCGACGATGGTCGGTCGTTTCTGCGCAAGAGCACGGACAAATACGACCTGATCGTTTTTGCCCTGCCGGACTCGCTCACGCTGACCTCGCAATTTTCCAGTCTGCGCCTGGAGAGCTTCCTGTTCACTGAGCAGTCGTTCAGGGAGGCCCGCGCCCACCTCACCTCAGACGGCGCGATTGTGCTCTACAACTACTACCGCGAGGACTGGCTGCTGAGAAAGCTGGCAGGCATGCTCGAGAGCGCGTTCGGCCAGCCTCCATTCGCGATGAGCTACGGCGGCTGGGGTCGCGCTGGCGTGCTGGTGAACGGTCCGCGCTTGCAGACGCTGCTGTCCCAACGGCCCGATCTGAACCAGCCCTACCGACAGATCCGCGCGCCCAGCCCACAGCTTGACGAAGATCCGAATGCGATCCTGCTGCCGCTGGTCGGCTCGGGCGTGCTGGCCCGAACGAACGCGGCCGGCGACATCGACTCCGTACCGCCGACGCCTGCCACGGACGACTGGCCGCTCATGTACCTGCGCGATCCAGCCCTGCCGTGGGTCTACATCGCCGGCCTGGCCATGGTCGGCGTGATCGCCCTCGGCCTGATCTTCGGCCTGGCTCCGAAGACCGCCCGGCGCGGATTCAGCGGCCACATGTTCTTTCTCGGCGCGGCCTTCATGCTGCTCGAGACGCGCAGCCTGGTGACGTTCGCGCTGCTGTTTGGCTCGACCTGGCTGGTGAACTCGCTGGTTTTCTTCGCGATCCTGTGCAGCGTCATGCTGGCGGTTTTCCTCAGCGCGCGCTTCCCACTCCGGCCTTCAGTGGCGCTGTACGCCGTGCTGCTTGCCTCGCTGCTGCTGGCCTACGTTGTCCCCCAGGACGCGTTCCTGTCCATCGACGTGCTCCCGGTGCGCTATGCGCTGGCAAGCCTGGTGGCGTTCCTGCCGGTGTTTCTGGCAAACCTGGTCTTCGCCGGTTCCTTCAAGGGCACTGGACCCACCGCCGATGTGGCGTTCGCCTCGAATTTGATTGGCATCATGCTCGGTGGAATGCTGGAATACACTTCCTTGTTGATCGGCTATCAGAACCTGCTGCTCATGGTGATTGCGTTCTATCTGCTTTCGGCGCTCCTGCTACGAAGGCGCGCAGCGGCGCTTGCCACAGAGACCGAGACGCGCGTACCGGTTGCGGCGACCTGATGGTGGACACCGCGCCTGAAAGAATGGAGTTCCCGCTCGACGAGCATCCTCGGCTGCGGCCCATTGAAATCTTTCCGGTCTCTGACCGTGGTCGGCGCAGTCTCGTTCTGCGCGATCCGTCGGATCCCAACATCAACCCGATTGTCGTGTCGGACGGCGCCGCCGAAGTGCTCGTGCTGCTCGATGGGCAGCGCACGCTGCGCGACGTTTCGAATGCGCTCCTGCTGCGGGGCGCAAGCGTTACTGAGAATCACTTACGGAGCTTCCTCGCTCGCCTGGATGAAGCCGGATTCCTGGAGGGCGCGCGCGCAACCTATCGACTCCAGCAGCGCCGAGCCAGGTTCCTGGAGCAGCCGTACCGACCCGCGGTGCACGCCGGCGGCGCGTACGCGGACGGGCCTCAGGAGCTCGCCGATATGCTGGCTGCGGGCTATCTGCACGCCGATGGCCCCGGATCTCTGCCAGGTGAACGCGATCCCCAGGCGCCGCCATTGAGAGCAGCCATTGCGCCGCACGTGGACCTCCACCGCGGCGCGCCAACGTACAGTTGGGCGTACAAGGCCCTGGCGGAGGCGCAACCGGCGGAGTTGTACGTCGTGCTGGGGACGTGCCACACGCCGGTGGAGGGCCACTTCGGGGCGACGCGCAAGGCCTACGATACGCCCCTCGGGCCGGTGCCTGCCGACCAGGAGTTCCTGGCACGCCTGGGCCGCACGTGGGGCAACGACCTGTTCGCCGGCGAGTTCTCACACGCCGGCGAGCACTCCATTGAGTTCCAGGCGGTCTATCTCCGGTCGCTCGGACTGGCAGGCGAAACGGCGGCGCCGATCGTGCCGATCCTGTGCGATTCGCTCCATAGCATGGTGCCGTTCAACGCCTCCCCGCGCGACGTGCCACTGGTGAGCGACTTTCTCGAGGCGCTCCGCCAGGTGCTGGTGGAAGACGGTCGACAGATCACACTGATCGCAGCCGTCGACCTCGCGCACGTGGGCCCGCGCTTCGGCGACCAGTGGTCGGTGGACCTCCAGCACCAGGCCAGCGTTGGCAGCGCCGACCGCGACATGCTGGAGCTCATCCTCCGCCCGGATGCCGAGGCGTACTACGCCCAGGTCATGGGTGACCGCGATGCTCGGCGTATCTGTGGGCTGACGCCGATCTACCTGCTGACGGCGCTCATGCAAGCCGAGCACCGCCCGGGCAAGCTCCTGCGCTACACGCAGTGGGTCGACACCGACCAGAGCTCGAGCGTCACCTTCGCCAGCGCCGTCTTCGCCTGACTGACACGCTCCAGTCAGGCGGCGAGCTCGAGTCGGGCTTCGGCGGAATGGACTTTCTTGCACATTGGACACACGCGGGCGCTGCCGGGCCTGGTGTGCTGGGCATCGTCGCCTGAGACCGGACCGCTGGCCAACGGCGGCATGGAGGGAGGCCCCGTCCGCTCGGCCGGCGCGCCGGTCTTGACCAGTGCACGCGCAGCGCTGGCTGGCAACATGCGACGCTCGAAAGGCGCAAAGGGTGGCGGCGCAATGCTTGTCGTCTGACCCGGCCCCAGCGACATGGCCAGCACGGAGCCATCCTCGGCCGTACCGAGCAG
>CBJLVJ010000015.1:0-13091 GCA_966426465.1 uncultured bacterium
TGGGCGGTCTGGTCTTTTCTCGGCTGGGGCGTCGGCCGCGGGTAGGCGACGAAGTCGAGATCGACGGGAACTACCGCGCCAGAGTCGAGCGCCTCGACGGGCTGCGCATCGCCCGGGTCAGGCTGCTGCCGCCCAGGACGCAAGCCGCGCCACCCGACGACGAGCCTCGCGCCCCCAATACCAACGGCACGGTGCGCGGCTAGCTGTCGGAGCGCGTGTTACAACCGTTCAGTGCTGGGCCTGACGAGCTATCAGGACGCGCTGCGCGCGCTCGGTCGGCTGTTTGAGGCCGACGCGGCCCTGCAGCTCGTTGAGCGAGCGAGCTTCGCTCGCGTCGACGTGCTCACCAGCCGCGGCTCGCAGCAGTTTGGCCGGACCGATCTCGAGGATGCCGTTATCGCCAGCCACGCCCACCGCGGCGAGCAACGGCCAGCCGGCCCTGTGTCCGACCTGCTGCGCTCGGTCGGGCTTGCGCTGGACGACCTGCACGCGCGCGACATCTGCCTGGAGCTGAGCCCAGACCGCCTGATCGTGCGCTTCTCTGAGGACCGCGAGCTGCGCTACGTCGGCGAAGAGCTCGACGCGTTGCGCCGCTCATCCGCCGCTCGCCGCAACGGCCAGCCCCTCAAGCGGGTGCTCATCCTGCAGGCTGGCGCCGATTCGGCGCTGCATCTACGCGAGCTGCTGGTGGCGGAATTCGCCGTCCAGGCGCTGCCAACCCCGCTCGCGCGCGCCGCCGTGGCGGCAGCCGCCGAGCCACCCGACCTGGTGCTCGCGCAGATATCGAGCGGCACCCTGGAGGCCATCGGCACGCTCCGCGCCGGTGCTCGCACCGCCGACGTGCCGATCGTGGTCGTCGCCGGTCCTGACGGCCCGCTCGAGCCAACGCCGTACTTCGGAGCAGGCGCCGACGACCTGCTGCAGGAGCCCGTCCAACCGGCACTGCTGCGAGCGCGCGTGCGCACGTGGCTTCTGCGCGGCGGCCGGAGCGAAACAGGTCCATACTATCGAGGGAGCTAGCCATGGTCCTGCAATCGATCAACCCCACTACGGAAGACGTCCTGGACACGTTCGACGAGTTTTCGGACGCACAAGTCGACCAAGCGTTGCAGCAGGCGCACGACGCGCAGCTGAGGTGGCGCGAAACCTCGTTCGGCGAGCGCGCGTTCCGACTCCAGGCGGCGGCGAGAGTGTTGCGCAGCCAGAAGAACCGCTGGGCAACGCTGGCCACCATGGAGATGGGCAAGCCGCTCGTGGAAGCCGAGGCCGAGATCGACAAGTGCGCCTGGAATTGTGATTTCTACGCCGAGCACGCGGCCGGCTTCCTGGCCGACGAGCACATTGCTACCGAGGCTCGCGAAAGCTTCGTCGCGTTTGAGCCACTGGGCGTGGTGCTCGCGATCATGCCCTGGAACTTTCCGTTCTGGCAGGTGTTTCGGTTCGCTGCGCCGGCGCTCATGGCAGGCAACGGCGCCGTGTTGAAGCACGCCTCAAACGTCCCCCGTTGCGCGCTCGCGATCGAAGAGATCTTCTCGAGCGCGGGCGTACCGTCGGGCCTGTTCCGCACGCTGCTGGTGCCGGGCTCCAGGGTCGAGCCGCTCATCGCCGACGCGCGCATCCAGGCAGTCACGTTGACCGGCTCGAGCACGGTCGGTGAGCAGGTTGCCAGCGCAGCCGGTCGTCAGATCAAAAAGCAGGTGCTCGAGCTGGGCGGATCCGATCCGTTCATCGTCCTCGCAGACGCCGACCTCGATGGCGCGGTGACCACCGCCGTGCGCGCGCGCAACCAGAACAACGGGCAGAGCTGCATCGCGGCCAAGCGCTTCATCGTCGAAGAGCCGGTCGCCGATCAGTTCACCGAGAAATTCGCGGCGGCGGTCAAAGCGCTGCGCGTTGGCGACCCCATGCAGCGCGAGACGAACGTTGGTCCGCTGGCTCGGCAGGACCTGCGCGACGCGCTCGAAGACCAGGTCGAACGATCGGTGTCGAGCGGCGCGCACACGGTCGTCGGCGGCAATCCGCTCGATGGCAAAGGCTACTTCTACGCGCCGACCGTGCTGGATGGCGTGAACGCCGACATGCCCGCCTTTCGCGAGGAGACCTTTGGTCCAGTCGCCGCCGTCATCCGCGCGCGCGACCCGCTCGACGCGGTCCGCCTGGCCAACGACACGGAGTATGGTCTCGGCTCGGCCCTGTGGACGCGCGACATCGAACGCGGCAAGGAACTGGCGCGGCGCATCGAAGCGGGCAACGTGTTCATCAACGGCATGGTCGCGTCTGACCCGCGACTGCCCTTTGGCGGCATCAAGCGCAGCGGCTACGGCCGCGAGCTGGGCGTCTTCGGCATCCGCGAGTTCGTCAACATTCAGACCATCGTGGTCGGCCAGCCCTCCGCCCCGAAGTCATCCCCAAGCGAGTGACCGACCCCGCCGAACGACCGACCCGCCCCCGTCGATGATGGCGCCCATCGAGCGACCGAGCCCGCCATTCGACGGCGCCTGCCGAGCGACTGAGCTGTCACAGTGACCGAGCCAGCCCAATAACCGAGCTGCCAGAATGACCGAGCTGCCACAGTGACCGAGCTGTCCGAACCTGGAGGTGACTCCCCTCTCTCACTGGGACAGGGAGAGGGGGGTCGGTGGGGTCGGGGGGGTGAGGGTCGACCGAGCGACGCCACTCGGGGGGGTGAGGGTCGACCAGGCTCTGCCGCGCTAGCGGAGCTTGCCCACGACTACTGGGAAGGCGTCCTGCGCCGCAACCCGGTGCTGGCCACCTTCCTGGCCGATTACCGCTACAACGACCAGCTGCCCGACGTCGGACCCACCGGTCGCGCCGAAGAAGAGACCGAGCTGCGCGACGTGCTGCGTCGCCTGGAGGCGCTGGAAACCGAAAGCGACAGCCACTTCAGCGTCGAGGATCGCCTGACCCGCGACATGCTGCGCCTGCTCGTGCAGGCCGGCCTGGACACGCTTCGCCTGCGCCTGGACGAGCTGGGCGTCGACCAGATGAGCGGTCCGCAGGTGTGGCTGCTCGAGCTGATCAACTGGCACCCGACCGATACGCCCGAGCACGTCGAGCAGCTCGTCGCCCGCTTCCGCGCGTTCGGCCGCTACATGGATCAGTACCTGGACGCCCTGCGCGACGGCATTCGCGATCGACGCACCGCGCCGACGATCGCCGTCGAGCGGGTCATCGGCCAGCTTCGGGGCGTCTTCGCGACACCCGTGGAGGACTCACCTCTGACCGCGCCCGCCAGGCGTCAGTCCGAGCCGGTGGCGAGAGATCTCCAGCGCGCCCTCCGGGACGTGGGCTATCCCGCCTACCGGACGATGCTCGACTTTCTCGAAGACTACCTGGTGCGCCACGCGCGCAAGGACCCGGGCGTCTGGGCGGTTGCCGACGGCGACCAGATCTACGCCTTCCTGACGCGCCAGCACACCACCACCGAGCTCAGTCCAGACCAATTGCACCAGATGGGCCGCGATGACCTGGATCACATCCATGATGAGATGCGGGCGATCATGCGCCAGCGTGGTGCGGGAGAGACCTCGATTCGCCACTTTACGGAAGCGCTGACGCGCGATCCACACAACCTGCCTGTCAGCGGCGACGAGCTGCTCCAGCTGGCCGAACAACTGCTGGCCGAGTCGCAGGCGGCACTGCCGCGCGCCTTTGGCAGGCTGCCCCGGCTGCCAATCGTGGTCAAGCCGATCGAGCAGTTTCGCGAGCGCGATGCCCCGCCGGCCTACTACTTCCAGGGTGCCGAGGATGGCTCACGTCCCGGCATCTTCTACATCAACACCTTCGAGCCAACATCGCGCCCAAAGCACACGCTGCCTGCGCTCGCTTTTCACGAAGGTGTCCCTGGCCACCACGTGCAGGTCGCGCTGGCCCAGGAAACGCGGGACCTGCCGGCCTTTCGACGTCTCAGCGCCGGCTGGCTGGCCAACGCGTTCGTCGAAGGCTGGGCGCTGTACACCGAGCGGCTCGCCGACGAGCTCGGGTTGTACCCCGACGAGCTGGCACGTTTCGGCATGCTCGGCTATCAGGCCTGGCGCGCCTGCCGCCTGGTGGTCGATACCGGACTGCACCACATGCGCTGGTCGCGCGATCGGTCGATCGAGTTCTTCTTCGAGAACGTCGGTCTGACCGAGCGTGAGACGGTCAACGAGGTGGATCGCTATATCGTCATGCCGGGCCAGGCGCTGGCCTACAAGGTGGGCCAGCGGGAGATCGAGGCTGCCCGCCGCGATCGGCAGGGGAGTCTCGGCGATCGGTTCGACCTGCGCGCCTTCCACGACGAGCTGCTGAGACACGGACCGCTGCCACTGTCCTCGTTGCGCACGGTGATTGCTGGCTGATCGGGCCTTCCGCGGCAGCAGGGAATCAGTCGAGTGGCCTGGCCGAGGGGTTAGACTCTGTCGATGCAGCTCGTTTTGGGCGAGCCGCCAGGAGGGCTCCGTCGGCCAGTGCTCCTGGCCGGTTTCGGTGGCTGGGGTGACGCGGGCAGCGCGGCCAGCATAGCCCTCCGTCACGTGCTCGGCGATCCGGCGCCTCCAGCTTCGGCGATGCTCGACCCCTCGGCGTGCTACGACTTCACCGTCGCCCGACCACTCTCGACACGCTCGGCCGATGGCCGTCGCTGGTCGCTCGAGTACCCCAAGGTGGCGTTCTATCCGCTGCCCATGCCAGACGCGGAGCGCGACGTGCTGGTGCTGCTCGGGCCTGAACCACACTTCCGCTGGCCCGAGCTGGCGCCTGCCATCATCAAGTACGCCCGCGCGGCCGGGGTCGAGTCGATGATCACACTGGGCGCTTATGTCGGGCCGGTCACGCACAACGTCGCGCCCGTCGTGCGCCGCACGCTCGATCCCGGCCTGGGCAAGCGCCTGGAGCAGCTCGAGCTCCAGGACACCGACTACGAGGGACCGACGGCGTTCGTCACCGCGCTGCTGCACGCCGCCGCGGCCGGCGGCATCACCGCTGCGAGCCTGTGGGTCGCCACGCCGCCCTACCTTCAGGCGGGCAACCCGGTCGCCGCGCTCGCGCTGCTCGAGGCCACCGGCAAAGTCACGCGGCTGCCCATGGCCGTCGACCGCCTGCGCGAGGTTGCCGAGAGCTTCCTGCACGACGTCGAGGCCGCCCTCGAAGAGCACCCCGAGCTCGCCGAACAGCTCAAAGAGATGCTCGAGGCCGAAGAGGACGACGATGAGGACGTCGACGACAACGACGGCTTCGATCTGCAGAGTCGCGCGCGCTGGCGCGGGCCTGACCCGGACCGGCCACCACCAGACGCACCGCCCGGCTTGCCCAGCGGCAAAGCGCTCGTCGACGCCGTCGAGAACTATCTCCGCCAGCGGCGCGACGACGACCCCAACGGCCCGTCGTCCGGCCCAGCGGTTTAGCGTCTAGCCTCAGCCGCCGTCCGGCGTGACGAAGACGCGATACGTGTCTGGCCGCGCCGCGGCGGCGAAGGCCTGATCGAGCTGCTCGAGCGGAAATGCACAGCTTACGAGCGGCGTGAGGTCGATCGTCTGGTGCGCGATCGACCAGACCGCCTCGAGGAAGTCCTCGTGGTCCTGCGCGACCGACCCGCTCAGCACCACCTCCTTGTGGTGAAACAGGTTCGGGTCGACCTGGATCGAGACGCCGCGCGGATGCACGCTCGCGTAGACCGACACGATGCCGCGCTTGGCGGCGGCCTGAACAGCCTGCTCGATCGCCGTCGGCAGGCCTATGGCCAGGTACGTCACGTTGGCGCCGCGGCCGTCGGTGAGCCGTCTGACACACTCCACGTAGTCGTCCGCCGCTGGATCGATCGCTGCGTGCGCGCCCATCTCCAGCGCCTTCGAGCGACGGCTCGCATCCGGCTCTGAAACGATCACCACGGCGCCGCTCGATCGAAGTGCGGCCAGGTGCAGCAAACCCATGATGCCCGCGCCCACGATGACCGCCGTGTCACCGCGCCGAGGTGGAAACCGCTTGACGTCGTGCAGCACGCATGCGAGCGGCTCCGCCAGCGCCGCCTGCAGCGGATCGACGCGCCTGGGATAGCGGTAGACCTGATAGCCCTCCAGCAGGGCGTATTCGCCGAAGCCGCCCGGGCCCCACGCTTTGCCCGCCTCGCGCAACGCGTGCTGGTTGTCACACACGTTGTCGTAGCCGCGGCGGCAGGCCCAGCACTCACCGCATCGCCGCAAGCCGGCCGCCGCCACCTGGTCCCCGACCGCCAGGGGCTGGGCAACGTTTTCGCCGACCCCGATCACCTCTCCGGCGTACTCGTGCCCACCCACCAGCGGGTACGACCAGGTGTCGACGCCGCTGTACACGCGCTGCTCCCAGGTGCACAGCGCGGCGGCAGCCACGCGGAGCAGCACCTGGCCCGGGCCGGGCCGAGGTATGGCGACCTCCTCGAACGCGATCTGTCGCGGACCGGTGATGACCGATCTGCGGTACCGGCCTACGCCGCTCAGCACCCGTGTACTGCCTCGACCAGGCGCGCCGTCCTGGTCGCCGGGTCAGGGTGGCTCCAGATGTTGCGGCCGAAGGCGACGCCGGCCACCCCGGCCGAGAGCGCCGCGCGCACCTGGTCGATCAGCGCGTCCTCGTCGCCCGCGCGCTCGCCGCCCAGGATGATGACTGGCACGCTCGCCCCGCGGACGACCTGGCGCATGCTCTCGGCATCGCCTGTGTAGAACGTCTTGACGTAGTCGGCGCCCATTTCGGCCGCCTGGCGGCACACCCTGGCGATGTTGTGCGGCGTGTGCTGGTCAGGCTGGTCGAAGCCGCCCGGGATGACCTCGGCCTGGAGCGGCATGCCCCAGCGCTCACAACTCACGGCGTAGCGGTCCAGGGCGGTCCACTGGGCGCGCTCAGCGGAGGCCACCAGCACTTTCACCGAATCGGCGCCCAGGCGCACCGCGTTGAGCACCTGCTCGTCGGGTTCGGCGGCATGCACGTCCAGGCTCAGCACGAGCGCGGCCTGGCCGAGCAAACCCGGTTCAGCCGCGGCGCGGCGGGCAGTGCCGAACGTGGTCATCACCGCGTCGGCGCCGGCCTTGACCACGGCACGCATGGTAGTGAGATCGAGTCCCTGGGCGGGCCCCAAGAAGGCGGCGTGGTCCATGGCCACCAGCAGCAGCCGCCCGTCGGAGCGAAACAGCCGCCGCATGCGCAGCGCTTTGGAGCCTGCAATTTTTTGCAGCAACGAATCGCCCATGCCCCGGCAATTTTAGCCCCAACCCGCCCGATGCCAAAGACGAGCTAGTCCTCGCTCGTGGCGAGCTGCAGCAGCCGCTCGGCTGTCAGCTGGTCGGTCACCAGCACCCGCGGCACGCCTGTGCGCACCGCCCCGAGCAAGCTCGTCGCCTTGTGCGCGCCGCCGGCCACGGCCACCACGCTGGGCACCCGACGCAGGTCGTCGAGCGGGATCGACAGCGTGCGCTGGCTGACCTCGTGATCGACGAAACGCCCCTGCGCATCGAACATGTGCGCACACAGGTCGCCCACCACGCCTTCGGTGCTGAGCTCGAGCTGCACCTCGGAGGGCAGCAGACCCATGACCGAGCGATAGTCCCTGGGCAGTCCACCCGGCGCGGCGCCGATGCCCACCACGGCCAGGTGCAGCTCTGCCCAGCGAGCGGTCACCGGACGAATGCTGCGATCGAGCAGCAACGCGTCACGCGTGTCGGCGCGCTCCACGACCATCGGCGCCGGCAGCGACAGCGACCGCGCGCCGAGGCGCACGGCGGCGTCGCGGCAGACCTGGTCGTTGTGCAGGTGCAGGCCGCCGTCGACCCAGTTGCCCTGCAGCGGCACGATGGTCAGGTCGGAGTCGGGCAACGGCTCGAGCGCCTGCGCCAGCTGGGCGACCGTATAGCCGCCCGAGAAGCCGACGGTGCCCTGCCTGGGCAACAGCCGCGGCAGCACCCGCGCCGCCATCAGCGCCGCCACGCGGCTGGCGACCGATCCGTCCATGACCCGCGCCGGAGCGACGTACACCGCCTGCAGGTCCAGCGCTCGGGCCAGTGCGCACTCGAGCTCCGAGTCGCCCACCCGCGAGGGGGCGACCTGGATGGTCACGATGCCCTGGCGGCGCGCCTCGGCCAGCAGGCGCGACACCTTCGAGACGGAGACGCCGATCAGCGCGGCGATGTCGGCCTGGCCCTGCTGCTGCAGGTAGTACAGGTCGGCCACCCAGCGCAGCAGCTCGTGTTGCTCGTGGAGCTGGGCGGGATCAGGCCGCCGTGGACGGAATGCGTTTACCATGCAGGGGATTGACAGCGGGCGCGGATTGGGGCCAGCATACTCCGTGCACAAATTTGCTGCGAATTCTTGCAGCGCGTCGTAACGGCCCCGCCCTCCCGGAGGTGGCGATATGCAGCTCCCCACCCGCACCGTCCTCGCGCTGATCCTGGCCTTGTTGCCCCTGGCCGGGGGCCCTCACGTCGGCGCGACGTCCGCCTACCAGACCCCCGACACGCTCGTCATCGACACCACCGCCGAAGCCGAGAGCCTCGATCCGGCGCTGGTGGCGCAGGTCTCGGGTTTCTCGATCATGGGCTCCATCTTCGACGGTCTGGTCGAACGTGACTACGACGGCGCGCTCGTGCCGGTGCTCGCCGAGTCTTGGAGCCTGCCGGACCCCAACACCGTGGAATTCAAGTTGCGCCAGGGCGTGAGCTTTCACAACGGGGAGCCCTTCAATGCTACGGCTGTCAAGTACAGCGTCGAGCGCCTGTTGGACCCCAGCCTGAACTCGACGCTCGTCGGCGGCTGGCCCAAGACGTTCCAGAGCGTCGAAGTGGTCGACGACTTCACCGTTCGGTTCCACATGTCCCAGCCAGACGCGACGATCTTCGACGCGCTGGCGCTGAGCCTGTGGATCGTGCCGCCCGGGTACTACTCGCAGAACTCGGAGGACTTCCTGGCGGCCAACCCCGTCGGCAGCGGCCCGTTCAGGTTCGTCGAGTCGGTCCGCGACGATCACACCACACTCGCTCGCAACTCCAGCTACTGGGGCGTGGACACCTACAAGGGCACGCCGCTCGTGCCCACCGTGGTGTTCCGCCCGGTGCCCGAGGCCGCCACGCGTGTGGCCGATCTGCTGAACGGCACCGCCGACATCATTCTGGACGTGTCGCCGGACGATCTCGACACGCTGCGCGCGCATGCTGGTGAGGGCTTCCAGGTGGTGACCGGTAACGCCGCCAAGCTGCAATTCGTCGAGTTCATGCCCAAGAGCGACACCGACCCGCTGGCCGATCGGCGCGTGCGGCAGGCCCTCAACTACGCGGTCGACGTCAACGCCATCGTCGCCAACCTGATGAAAGGGCTCGGCGCTCGTCAATCAAGCCCGATCATGGATGGCGCGCTCGGCCACGACCCGAGCGTCGCGCCGTACGACTACAACCCCGAGCTGGCCAGACAACTGCTCGCCGACGCTGGCTACCCGAACGGCTTCAGCGCCACCATGGACCTGTCGAATTCGGACGATCCGGCAAAGGCCCTCGCCGTCATCGGCCAGCTTCAACAGGTCGGCGTGAACGTGCAGCCCAGGACGCTCGACCTGGCTACGTTCAACACCACCTGGAGCCAGGACAAATCGAGCGACATGCGTATGGCCCGCTGGGGCGGCCTGCAAGACCCGGCGGTGTTCCTGAATTTCACCACCGTGTGCGGTGGCTTTCTGGCCGATCAGTTCGCCTGTGACCGCGACGCGACCGCGCTGGCCAAACAGGCCGCCAGCTCGCTTGACCAGAACGTCCGCGCCGGCCTGTATGCGCAGGTTGCGCGGCTGCTGCACGACGACCCGATGGGCATCTACCTGGCCAACGAGCTCAGCATCTACGGTGTCGGCCCTCGCGTGCAGGGCTGGCGCGGCCCCACCGGCCGCGACTACCTGATCCCGACCAACATCACCCTCCAGTAGGGTTGGCCTTCCTCGTTCGCCGCCTGCTGCAGGCGGTCGTGGTGCTGTTCGGCATCTCCACCCTGGTATTTGGCCTGACCTGGCTGAGCGGCGATCCGGCGTCCGTGCTGCTGCCAGTCAGCACGCCGCCGGACCAGGTCGAGGCCTTCCGACACCGGCTGGGGCTGGACCAGCCGCTGCCGGTGCAGTACGTCGCGTTCCTCGGCCGCGCGCTCCGCGGCGACTTCGGCGTGTCGCTGCGCAACCGCACGGCGGCGTTGCCGCTGGTGCTGAGCCGCGTGCCGGTCACCCTCGAGCTGATGGGCGCCGCGCTGCTCTTCGCGCTGCTGCTGGCCGTAC
Organism: uncultured bacterium; assembly: GCA_966426465.1. Taxonomy (GTDB): domain Bacteria; phylum Chloroflexota; class UBA6077; order UBA6077; family CF-72; genus CF-72. Next base: position 10,271 of record CBJLVJ010000015.1, read on the forward strand.
CCATGGGAGTGCTGGCGGCCGTCTTCCACGACCGAGTCCCCGACTACCTGGCCCGCTTCGTTGCCCTGTTCGGCCAGTCGCTGGCCGCGCCGTGGCTCGGCGTCATGCTGATCTTGCTGTTCGCGGTGAACCTGCGCTGGCTGCCCTCGTCAGGCGCTGGCCAGCCGCAGAGCATCATCCTGCCGGCTATCGTGGCGGGCGCCTACTCGGCGGCGGGCCTGACCCGCCTGCTCCGCGCGAGCGTCCTGGAGGTGCTCGGCAACGACTACATCAGAGCTGCGCGTGCCAAAGGCTTGCCCCGCCGCATCATCGTGCTGCGCCACGCGCTGAAGAACGCCGCCATTCCCTTCGTCACCTTTTTGGGCCTTCAGATCACGTTCATGTTCGGCAATACCGTGGTTGCCGAATCGATGTTCGCGTACCCCGGCATGAGCCGCCTGGCGCTCGAAGCAATCTCGACGCGCGACATGCCCGTCATTCAGGTGTTCGTCCTGCTGGCGGGCACCCTGGTGGTCCTGGTCAACATCGTCACCGACCTGCTGTACGCCTGGCTCGACCCGCGGATTCGGCTCGCCTGACGCGCGTGCACGTCCGCGCCGACTACATCGGGTTCAGTCTGGTCGTGCTGTTCCTCGCCGTCGCCATCATTGGGCCATTGATCGAGCCGCACGACCCGCTCGCCCAGGACGTCGCGCGCCGTCTGAAGCCGCCGGGCTACGTCGACCCGCGCGCCGGCCCGTTCTGGCTCGGCACCGACGGTCTCGGTCGCGACATCCTGGCGCGCATGGTCGAGGGCGCACGCGTGTCGCTGCTGGTGGGCGCGGGCGGGGCCATGCTCTCAGCGCTGCTGGGCACCACGCTCGGCTTGACCGCCGGGTACGCCGGCGGCTGGTGGGACGGGCTGATCATGCGCATCGTCGACGTCTTTCAAGCGGTGCCTTTCACGGTGCTGGCCATCGCCGTGGCGGTCACGCTCGGTCCCAGCCTGCGTAACGTCATCCTCGTGCTGGCGATCACCAGCTGGGTCAACTACGCCCGGGTCGTCCGCGGCGAGACGCTGGCCCAGCGCAACGGCGAGATCGTGCTCGCCGCGCGCGTGCTGGGCGCGAGCGACCTGCGCATTCTGCTGCGCCACGTCCTGCCGCAGGTGGCGGCCAGCATCATCGTGCTCGGCTCGCTGCTGTTTGGCAGCATGATCCTGTTCGAAGCCACTCTCAGCTTTCTGGGCCTGGGCGTGCAGCCGCCCGCCCCGAGTTGGGGCAACATGGTGCTGGACGGCATCGAGCCCATCCGCGCTGCGTGGTGGGTGTCGTTCTTCCCCGGAGTAGCCATCCTGCTAACTGTGATGGGTATCAACCTCACCGGTGATTGGCTGCGCGACGCGCTCGACCCGCGCCACCGCGCACTCTAGGTGACTGAGGCGCTGCTCGGGCTGGATGTCGGCACCGGCTCGCTCAAGGCGGGGCTGTTCACGCTGTCGGGCCAGCTGGTCGGCCTGGCTGAGGCGGCGTACCCGTTGCTCATGCCCGAACCAGGCGCCGTGGAGCAGGACCCCCGACACTGGTGGGCGGCCCTGATCGACGTCTGTCACCAGCTTCTCAGTCACGACCGGCCGCGCGTGGTGGCGCTCGCGCTCTGCGGCCAGGCTCCCGCGCTGGTCGCCCTCGACGCCTCGCTCGAGCCGACGCACCCGGCCATCACGTGGCTCGACCAGCGTTCGTCGGATATCGCCGAGCACCTGTACGCCAGCCTTGGCGAAACGGTCCCCGTGTGGGGCTCCTGGCCGGCCCAGATCGCCTGGTTTGCCCGGGCGCGTCCCGCCGCCCTGGCGCGGAGCCGCTGGCTGATGGGCTGTCCCGACTACCTCACGGCGCGCCTGACCGGCCAGCCCACCTTGATGCTCGCCTGGCCAGCCGCCGAGCTCGAGGTCGCCGGGGTCGACCCACGCCTGCTGCCGCCGCAGGCCACGCCCGGCGACGTCGTGGGCGCGGTGTGCGCGGATGCGGCCGAAGCCACCGGTCTACCGCCAGGCGTCCCGGTCGTGGCCGGCTTCGTCGACGGCATCATGGGAGTGCTGGGCAGCGGGGTCGAGCGGCCGGGTGACGCGTGCATCAACAGCGGCACTTCAGGCACGTTTTCGGTGGTCGGCCAACCGGGCACGGGTTATCCGGTGCTCGGCCTGGACATCGTCGGAGCGGCGACCAACACGTCGGGCAAGGCGCTGGACTGGTTTGCCACGCGGATTGCCCGCCAGGAGATCGCCTACGACGACCTGATCGCAGAGGCTGCCAGCGTCTCGCCTGGCGCGCAGGGTGTGTTGTTCCTACCCCACCTGGCTGGCGAGCGCGCGCCTGAACCCGATCCACGCTCGCGCGGCGCCTGGGCCGGCCTCACCCTCGAACACGATCGTCGACACCTGCTGCGCGCGCTGCTCGAAGGCGTCGCCTTCAGCTTGCGATCCGTGGGCGACTGGCTGGCGCTCAACGGCGCCGAGATCGGAGAGGTGCGCTGCGTGGGCGGCCAGGCGCGCAGTCCGCTGTGGAATCAGATCAAGGCCGATGTCCTGAATCGGGCGCTGCTAGTGCCAGAGGTGGTCGATGCGGCCGTGGTCGGCGCGGCCGCTCTGGCCGGGCTGGCCGTCGGCGCGTTTGCAGATCGGCAGGCAGCGATCTCGCGCATGGTCCGCATTGCTCGGCGGTTCGAGCCCGATGCTGCCGCCGCGGCGCGCTACGAGGAGCTGTACGCGGCGTACCGCGAGCTCTACGCGTCGTTGCGCCAGACCCACTGGCGGCTGCACGAGTTCAGTCGTTCAGGCGATCCA
>CBJLVJ010000016.1:0-12617 GCA_966426465.1 uncultured bacterium
GGCGGCGTGAACGTGCCGTCACATCCCAATGGTAGCCGCGGTCGTTGGGGTTGGTACCTCTTGCTGGTGGTGCCGTTCATCGCCATCTTGTGGGTGCCGTTCTACGCCTCAGCCCAGCCCGAAGTGTTCGGGATCCCGTACTTCTACTGGTACCAGTTCCTGTGGATCTTCATTTCGGCGACCCTGACCGCGATCGTCTATTTCGCAACCCACGAGCCCGAGCGCATCGTGGCTGACGGCGTCGATACGACGCCAGTGAAGGACTACTGATGATCGACTGGGTGGCGCTCGGCGTTTTCATCGTCCTGTTTGTGCTGGTGACGGTGCTTGGCTTCATGGCCGCCAACTGGCGGCGTGGCGACCTGGACCTGCTGCATGAGTGGGGCCTGGCGGGCGGCCGCTTCGGCACCGTGGTCACCTGGTTCCTGCTTGGGGGTGACCTGTACACCGCCTATACCTTTATCGCGGTTCCTGCGCTGGTGTTCGGCGCGGGCGCGACGGGCTTCTTCGCGGTGCCGTACACCATCATCGTCTATCCGTTCGTGTTCGTGGTGATGCCGCGACTCTGGTCGGTGGCGCGACGCCACCGCTACATTACCGGCGCCGACTTCGTGCGCGGTCGCTACGAGAGCCGTGGCCTGGCGCTGGCAGTGGCGTTCACCGGGATTCTGGCGACCATGCCGTACATCGCCCTGCAGCTGGTCGGCATCCAGGTTGTGCTGGCTGGCATGGGTATCCAGGGCGATGCGCCGCTGGTGATCGCCTTTGTGATCCTGGCCGCCTATACCTACTTCAGCGGCTTGCGCGCGCCGGCGATGATCGCGCTGGTGAAGGACGTCATCATCTACATCACCGTCATTGCCGCCGTGGTCGTCATCCCGCTCAAGCTCGGCGGGTTCGGCAACATCTTCGCCGCGGTGCCGCCCCAGAAGCTGTTGCTGTCGCCCGGCCAGTTCTCTGCCTACTCCACGCTCGCGCTTGGCTCGGCGCTGGCGCTGTTCATGTATCCGCACTCCATAACGGGTGTGCTGAGCTCCAACAGCCGCGTCGCCATCAAGCGCAACGCCGCGATGTTGCCGGCGTACAGCTTTCTGCTCGGACTGATCGCGCTGCTGGGGTTTATGGGCATCGCCGCCAACATCCAACCCGTGGCGCCGTACGGCGCGCAGTGGATCGTACCGGGGCTGTTTTTGCAGATGTTCCCGTCGTGGTTCGTTGGCTTTGCCTTCGGGGCGATCGCTATTGGCGCGCTGGTGCCAGCGTCCATCATGTCCATCGCCGCGGCGAACCTGTTCACGCGCAACATCTACCGCGAGTACTTCCACCCCCGCATCACCGATCGCCAGGAGTCCAACATCGCCAAGCTGACGTCCCTGGTGGTCAAGTTCGGCGCACTCGTGTTCATCATCTTCCTGCCGACGCAATACGCTATCAACCTGCAACTGCTGGGCGGAGTGTGGATCATCCAGACGCTGCCCGCGATCGTCATCGGACTGTACACGCGCTGGATGCACCGCCTGGCGCTGCTGATCGGCTGGGCGGTGGGCATGCTCAGCGGCACGGCCATGGCCGTGTCGCAGAACTTCAGTTCGGTCTACCCGCTGCCACTGGGCGGCCTGACCATCCCCGGCTACGCCGCGCTGTACGCGCTCATCCTCAACCTGGTCGTTTCGGTCGTCCTGACGTGGGTCTTCAACGCGATGACCGTCTCAGCCGGCAAAGACGAAACCGCCGCCATGGACTACACCAGAGCCACTGCCTGAAAGTCCAAGCTTCAGAGGCGCGCCAGCGGGGCGCATCAGCTCACGAACTGACGACGATGGCCCCGGTCATATCGGGGTGAACGGTGCACCGATAGGTGAAGGTGCCTGCGGAGCCGAACGTCTGGCGGTAGTCGACGGTGGGCTCCATGGGGCCGGAGTGCCAGTCCTCGCCGGTGACGTCGTGCTCTTCGCGACCGTCGTTGCGCCACAGGACGGTCTGGCCGGCGCGGATGCGCATCGTGCCGGGCATGTAGCCGAAGTCGACGATGCTGACCAGGGCCGCTCCGTCGGGCAACGGGGTGGAGGTGGGAAACGGCCCCTGCGTCTGGCGCGCGACGCGCGAGACCACGCGCTGCACGAAGCCTTCCGCCGTCGGCGTGGGCACAAGGGCTACCGGCGGGGCGGGCGCAACCGCTGCCGTGGGCGCCGGCAGCGCTGCAGGCGCGCCCGTCGATGCGCTCGGTGCCGCGGGTGAGCGGCTACCCAGGGCCAGGGCGCCCACCACCAGGATGCCAAGCGCGAGCACGCCGCGGATCAGCCAGGCCACCATAGAAAAGGTCCACGGAGAGTAGCATCTTTGGGGCCATGGGCGAGTTGGAGCGAGTGCTCGAAGTGGCCGAGCGGGCGGCCCGCGCCGGCGGCGCGCTCGCCCGCGAGAGGATCGACGCGCCGAACCAGTATTTCACCTGGAAGCGCAGTCGCGACCCGTTCGTGTCGCAGTCGCTGGACATCCAGGACGCGATCGTTGCGACCATCCGCGAGAGCTTTCCCGATCAACCAGTGCTGGCCGAAGAAGGTCCCGAGGACGAGGAGATGCCGGTGGGCGCCGATCCACTGTGGATCGTCGACCCCATCTGCGGCAGTTTGAACTACCTGCAGCGGGACCCGAACTACGCCGTGTCGGTGGGCTACCTGACCGACGGCGCCTGGCAGGTGGGCGTGGTCTACGAGCCCGAGCGCGACGCGATGTACACGTCCATCGACGGTCGCGGTGCGCGCCTCAACGGCCGCATGATCACGGTCGACCAGTTTGCCGATGGCGTGGAGGCCTTCCAGCGCGCCGCGGTCGGCATCGATTGGCCGGGCGATGCCAACGCGCGCAAGGAGATGCTGACCGTTGTTGGCACGATCGTGCCGGTGGTCCAGTCGGTGCGCGTGATTGGCTCACCGGCGCTAGGGCTGTGCTACGTCGCGGCGGGCCGCTTGCACGGCTACTCGGCGCTGGACCTGCGGCCGTGGGACGTCGCCCCGGCCGCCGTCATCCTGCAGAACGCCGGCGGCACGCTCACCAACTTCGCGGGCTCCTCCTGGTACCACTCACCCGACGGTGGCTACGTCGCCTCCAACTCGGTGATCCACGGCCGCCTGCTCCAGTCCGCTGGCGCCGTGCTGGCCCTACGCCGCATCGCCGCGGCGCGTTCTCGAAGCGAATGAAGGGGGCCTTTCGGCCCCCTTTCGCGTCTAACCCAGAGCCTCCAGGATGGTGCGTTCGATCAGCCCCTGGGCAAGGTCGATCTTGTAGGAATTCAGGCTCATCGGACGGGCAACCGTCCGAATCTGGGCCGCGGCGGCTTTGATGGACGACCTGATGTCCTTGCCTTTCAGGGCATTTTCGACCACCGTGGCGCGGTACGGAACGGGCGCCACACCACCCAGGGTGATGCGTCCGTCCTTCCAGTTGCCACCGTCCAGGCTGAACACGGCCGCCACGGACACCACCGCGAAGTCGTACACCTGGCGATCCTTGAGCTTGTTCCAGGCCATCTTCGTGCCGGCCGCCGGCGTGGGCACGAACACCTCGGTCATCACCTCGTTGGGCTTGAGCACGTTCTCGGTGAGCACGTCCTCACGTGGCCCGTGGAAGTACTCGTCGAAGGCAACCGTGCGTGTCCCGGAGGGTCCGGCGACCGTCGACTGGGCATTGAGCGCCAGCAGGGCGGTCGCTGTATCGGACGGGTGGACGATGTAGCACAACTCGCCACCGATGATCGCGTGGTAGCGATTGTCGCCGGTGACCGCGTAACAGAAATCCCCACCTTTCTTGTAGCAGGCGAAGTTTTCGCCACGGAAGAACCAGCAGCGCGGCCGCTGGTTGATGTTGCCGCCCAGCGTGCCAAAGTTGCGGATCAGCGGCGAGGCGACGCTCGCGGCCGCCTGAGCCAGCAGCGGCACCTGCGCCGAAAGGTCCGGGTCCTCGATCAGCTCAGACATGGTGGTGGCAGCGCCGATGCGGAATCCGTCAGCACCCGACTTGATGCCTTTCAAGTCGGGAATGGTCGTGAGATCGATGATCTGGTCCGGCAACGGCATGCCTTTGCCGGTGACCCAGTCCTTCATCACGCCGCCGAGCAGGTCGCTGCCGCCTCCGACCACCCTGGCCTTCGCGCCGAACTGGCCGAGAAAGCCGGTGGCTTCGGTGATGCTAGTCGGCTCGTAAAGGTCGAACTGCTTCATGCCGTGTCTCCTCCTTTACGCCGACTGCTTCAAAGCGGCCGCAAGCCGCGTGCGGGTGATCGGAAGCTCGTCGAACCACACGCCGATGGCGTTGTGGATGGCGTTGGCGATGGTCGCACCGGGCGGACCCATGGGCGGTTCGCCCAGACCATGGGCGCCGAACACGCCGTACTCCTTCGGCTTCTCGACGAAATACACCTGAACTTTTTCGGGCACGTCCTTGATCGACGGCACGCGATAGTCGAGCATGTTCCCGTTCAGCGGCAGGCCGGTAGCCTGGTCGGTCAGCATCTCTTCATACAGCGTGCTGCCGAGCGACATGGCCACTCCGCCCTCGACCTGCTGCTCCGCGCCGAGCCCGTTGATGACTCGTCCGACGTCGTGTACCGCCACGTAGTTGAGCACTTTGACGGTGCCCATCAACGTGTCGACTTCGACCTCGGCAGCGTGGGCAGCAAAGGTGCTGCGCTCCCAGCGACCGTCGTTGCGGTGGACGCCGTTGCCGACGATCGTCGTGCCCGTGCTGTTGACGACGCTCGAGATCGTCATCTGGAACGACGGATCGGTCGTGCTCTTGACGAACTTGCCATCGATGGTCAGGTCGGCCGGATTGATCTGGGGCTCCGGCTTGTTGGCCTTCCTGGCGTCCGCCGCGGCTTTACGCGCCGCCGCCGCGAACAACTGTCGGCGCACGTCGAGCGCCGCGTCGTACACACCCCAGCCGCCGGAGTCCGTCTGCCGGCTGCCGCCAGAGCCACCCGTGTCGGTGGTCAGGTCGGTGTCGACGTACGGTGTGATGTTGACCGACTCCCAGGGTATGCCCAGGGCCTCGACCGCGATCAGCTTCATCATCGTCCGCTCGCCACCGCCGATCTCGTTGCTGGCGCTGATGATCGAAGCCGTGCCGTCGCCGTTGAGCGTGATCTGACCGGTCGCAGGCTCGCCGCCCGCCCCGTGACTGCACTCGTGGGCCGCCAGCCCGATGCCGTGGAACACGCCCGGGCGGACCTCCTTCGCCTTGACCGGGTGCCACTTCTCCTTCCAGCCGATCTTGTCGGCGGCCGTCTGGATGCAGTCGACGATGCCGGGATTGCTCCACGGCAGCTTGGCATCCACGTTGCCGTCGAGGTTGATGTTCTTGAGGCGGAACTCGACTGGATCCATACCGACCGCGTACGCCGCTTTTTCGATCGCCGTCTCGAGGGCAAACGTCCCATTCGGGTGCGATACGCATCGGTAGGCCCCGGCGAGATAGCGGTTGGTCATCACGTCGACGCCCTCAAGAGTCATGTTGGGAATCTTGTAGAGCATCTGGAAGATGTACCAGGCGCCTGCCGCGGCGGTCGCGCGCTGCGCGCCGACGTCGGCAATGATCTTGGCCTGCAGCGCCTGGATGGTGCCGTCCTTGTTGACGCCGAGATGGACCTCGTTGCGGAATGTCGGGCGGTGGGTGCGCGTGGTGAAGTCCTCGTAGCGGGTGTACATGGTCTTCACCGGTCGACCCGTCAGCTTCGAGGCGATCGCGGCGTGGATCTCTGGCAGGTCCAGGCTGCCGCGGTAGCCGTAGCCGGAGCCGACGTAGCCTTGCTGGACAACGCGCACTTGACTCATCGGCAGGCGCAGGGCGGAGGCCAGCGCAGCGCGCACCGTGTGCGCGCCCTGGCTGGTGTAGATCATGTTCAGCCGGTCGTTTTCCCACCACGTGATGCTGTTGGTCAGCTCCAGCGCGACGTGCTGCTCGATCGGCTTGACCGCCACGTGGTCGATCTTGATCTCGGACGACGCCAGCGAGGGTCCGCCGCCATCGCCCCGCACGAGCGGCTTCGAGACACCGACGACCGTGCCATCCAGGTTGTTGTCCCATTGCTTGGGGGCGCCCGGCTTCATCGCGTCGAGGAAGTTGATGGCGGCTGGCAGGATCTCGTAGTCGACCCTGATCAGGCGCATCGCCTCGTCGCCGATGTCCTGAGAGTCGGCCAGGACGACGGCGACCGGCGTGCCGACCATGAATACTTCTTCAGGGAAGAGCGTCCGGTCGGGCGGCCCGCTCCCCAGCTTGATGCGCTGGTACTCGCGCGGCAGGTTGAACCGATGCAGTACGGCCGCCACACCCGGGAACTTTTCCGCGTCTGAGGAATCGATGTTGGTGACACGCGCGTGCGGATGTGGACTGCGCAACGTCACCATGAACAACTGGTTGCCACGATTGAGGTTTTCGGTGTACCAGCCGACGTTGCTGACGACGCCGAGACCCTGGACGCGCGGTGGCCGCGTGCCCAGCACCTTGAAGCTGGTCTGCTGCGCGCCGAGGTTCGGCGCCGGCGGCGCGATCTGTGCCAGAGTCGGCACATCGACCGCCTCGCGTACGACGTCGGCGTATTCCTCCATCAGGTGGCGCCACTCGGTCGTGACCGACAGCGCTTCCCACTCTTCAGCGGTAAGGGTGGCCGCGTACGTGGGATCCTGCACGACGCGCCAGGCGTCGAGATCACGGATTGCCATGTCTGCTCCTCCTTTCCCGCGCTACTTGACCGGGTAGCCGCTGTCCGCAAACTGCTTGCGGATGGCGTCCTCGGTAACTTCGTTCGGCCAGTACGTCACCTTGGCGGTGGTCGAATTGCCGCTGACGCCCTCGACGCCGTCGAGCAGCTTCAGCGCTCCGTCGACCTCCCCGATGAACTCGTCGGAGCCGAGCGGGTTGACGAACTGCAGCTCCAGAGTTGCCGGGCTGCCCGTGCGAGGCGGCGGTGGACCAAGCACCACCTGCGGCCTGGCAGGCGGGTTGCGCATCTCGGCTGCCGCGGTTTCGACGGCCTCATAGATCTTGGGATACTCACCACAACGGCAGATATTGCCCGAGAGGGCCTCCGCGATCTGCGCGCGCGTCGGGTTGCTGTTGGTCTGCAACAGGGCGTAGCTGCTCATGATGAACCCGCGCGTGCAGATGCCACACTGGAAGCCGCCTTGCATCCAGAACGCGCGCTGGACGGGATGGAGACCATCCGTCGTGGGCGAGCTCTGAATGCCCGCCACCGTGAGAATCTTCTGACCGCGGCCGAGGCGCGCGGTGAACACCGAGCAGCCATTGACGGCTCGACCGTCGATGACCACGGTGCACGCGCCACATTGAGCGCGATCGCAGCCGAGGTTGGTGACGTTCAGGCCGAGCTTCTGTGTCGAGGTCGCCCATAACGTCTCGCGGACGTCGACGACCACATCGTGCTTGGCGCCATCGATGTCCAGGGTGACCCGCCGCATGTGTTGTGGCAATGTGCCTGCCCCGGCTGCCCCAGTCGCCGCGGGTGCCGCTTGTGGCTGGGTGGCCGCGGCCGGCGCGGGCGCTTGCGCCACCACCGCACCACCTGGGCCCGTTTGTGCGACAGGCTGCGCTGCTGGAACGGTCTGGCCACCCTGTCGGGTGGCGACAGCCACGCCACCTGCAACGACCGCGGTGGCGGCCACGCCAAGCCCAGCACCGGCGATGAAATCGCGACGGGTGACTACTGGACGAGCGCGTTCTTCAGCTGGCTCGGCATCGACGGGCTGCGTCGGCTGCTCGCCCGCTGAGTCGTGGTCCGGCATCAGACCTCCCCCTTTCCGGAGCACACCTGCTCCTGGGATCCGAAACAGATTTCGGCCACGACATGGGAGCCCCCAAAGCATCCCCCTGCCAGTGCGTCGTGCCGATTTGCTCAGTTTGGATCCAAACTGTCGCGGCAGTCAAATGGTTCCCAGCGGCTGTGCGCGGCGGCACAAACGCGTATCAATACGGCGATTTTCGGCTCTGTCGTAGAGAACGAACAGCCGCACACGGGCGCAAGCTTGAGGCACGCGTGTCGATAACTGGAATGAAACGGGCGCTGCCCACGTTTAATTACTTGGCGAGAAACCTCCATGAATACACTTTCTTCGTACAGCCCGATCCAGCAACTGACGCTGACCCGCTATGGGCGGCTGAAGATGCTGCATCGCGACGTGCTCCCCCAGCTCGACCCCGCAGACTACCGCGTCAAGCTGACCATGAAGGCGCTGTATTCGACCTATGAGGACCTGCGGCAGCTCGGCCTCGAGAACGAGGCGCGCCTGCTGCTCGGCGAATCTGGCTCGAAACACGCCGCCGACGGCGCCTAGGTCGTACTTGTAACGTCAATCGTCGAGGCGCTGAGTAGCCGGCCGATAGTGTCGAAGGCGCTGTCGGGCAGGCGCTCGGCCTCGAACGGAGCGACCGTCACCTTGAGGCGGTTGCCCTCGAACCGATGTGACCAGCTGGCGACGGCGCGGCCGCTGCGTAAAACGAGCGGCAGGCCATCGCCGGCGGTCGCGCCCGGGCTGCCAGACACCGACGTGTAGGCGCGCTCGAGAAAGCGGTCGTCGACCAGCCGCTGGCGACCGTCAGGCGCGTACGCCATCGTGTAGCTGTCCCACTTGGGCAGCACGTCGATGGCCTCTTGCGCAAGAGGCTCGACATGGTCGAACGCTTCACGGTGTTCCGCAAGCATGAGCACGCCGTCCTGCTCGGCCGTTTCGAGCCGCTCGAGCGCGGCAGAGGCGGCTCGCCGCGTGGTCCCTGCCCACCAGACGAAGTCCACTGGCCGGGCTGGGCCGAAGGCTCGCAGGTACTCCCTGGCCAGCCAGACCAGCGATTCCTGCCGATCGACCTCCTCGAGCGGCTGACCGAGCCAGGCCTCGGTCGCCACATACTTGAGCTGGTCGGTGCGCAGACTACCGCCGACGCGCAAGACTTTGCCCTCGCGCGCCAGCACCCGCGCCACCATGTAGACGTCCGCGTCGATCGGGAAGCACGCGCGCAGCTCGCCCGGGGTGGAGGGTCTCGAGAGGCACTCCAGCACCCTCGGCGTCAGGCGCGCGTAGGACTCGAAGTCGAGACCGCCGAACTGCAGACGCCCGGCGTGCTTCTCGAGCGGCAGCCGCGTGGCCGCGAAAGTCCGCGCGGCGGTGTCTGTCGGCAGCAGGAAGGCGGACTGGCGCATCGCCGGCAGGCGCACCACCTGGCGCCGCTGCTCCATCTCTGTGAACTCTTTCGGCTGCAGCTCGGCGCAGCGCGCCGCCAGCGCCAGAGGGGCCGTGGGGTGCGTGCTGTACACCCCCACGATCTGGCGCAACATCCCTAGCGGCTCGGTGCCAGCCCGTCCCAGCCCCTGCCGCCGGTACGTCCAGGCCCGCAGACGCTCGAGCAGGTCCACCGCGTCTCAGGCCTCCAGGTCGATCCTGAGACCGACCAGGAAGCGGGCGACCATGTTGTAGTAGGCCACCGTGGCCACCAGCTCGACCACCTGCCGCGGGGGGAGCTCGGCGCCAACGGCTTCGAACGTGGCGTCGTCGACGTCGACGTTGCGGGTCAGCTGTTCGGCCAGCGCCAGCACCGCCCGCTGGCGGGCGTCGAAGTCCACCGATCGCCAGTCGAGGATGCGATCGAGCTGCTGCTCGGAAAAGCCCTCGGCCAGCGCCAGCGCGCGGTGCGCCCGCCACTCGTACTCGGCCCCCGTGGTGCGCGCCACCAGACAGATGGCCAGCTCGCGCGTGGGCGCGTCCAGCTCCGATTGATAGCGAATGGCGGTGCCAAGCCGCAGCCAGGCGTCGGCCAGCGCCGGGTTGTACAGCTGCATCTGGAACAGGTGCGGAAAGCGACCATTGCGCTGCTTGCGAATCTCCTCAACCACCTGCTGCGCGGCAGGCGAGCTGACGTCCGGGTATTCAACACGCGCCATGCGCTCACGGTACCCGGCGCGGCTGGCGCGTGGCAGCGCCGCGAGGCCAGCGCGCGACCGTACCATCCACTCGCGATGGACATCGTCATCCCTGACGACTTTCCGCCGATGTACGCCAGCGTGGACCAGGTGGACCTGGTCCGTCTTCGGCCCTACGGCGCTGTGCGGCTGCACACCACCCGCGCCGCCGACCGGTCGGAGCTGTTCACCAGGCTTGCACCAGCCGAGGTGGTGATCAACGTGCGCGCCTACACCGCGCTGGACGACGAGGCCTTTTCCCACGCGCCCAGGCTGCGCATGGTCTCCATCCTGGGCACCGGCACGGACAACGTCGACCTGGCGGCCGCGAGCCGGCGCGGGATCACGGTGACCAACACGCCTGGCGTGGGCGCCCCGTCGGTCGCCGAGCTGACCCTCGCGCTGATGCTGGCGCTGGTGCGCGCGATCCCGCTGAGCGACGCGCGCGTGCGCCAGGGCGCCTGGCAGCACGTGGAGGGACCGGAGCTGGCGGGTAAGACGCTGGGGCTGCTCGGACTGGGGGCCATCGGCGCCTACGTCGCCCGGCTCGCACGGGCGCTCGGCATGCACGTCATCGCCTGGAGCTTCGCGCACGACCCGGCCCGCGCCGAACGGCTCGGCGTGGAGCTGATTGCCGAACGCGACGAGGTCTTTCGGCGGGCCGATGTGGTCTCGGTCCATCTGCGCAACACGCCCGAGGTGCGCGGTCTCGTCGGCGCGCGCGAGCTGGCGCTCATGAAGCCAGGCGCTTACCTCATTAACACGGCGCGCGGAGCACTCGTCGACGAAGCGGCCCTGGCGGATGCGCTTCGCGTGCGGCGCATCGCCGGCGCGGCACTCGACGTCTTTACCGAAGAGCCGCTGCCGCCCGGGCGCAACCACTTCGTCGACCTGGACAACGTGATCCTGACGCCCCACATTGGCGCGGTGACACGCGAGGCCAACGCGCGCTCGCGCGCCATGCCCGTCGACAACATCATCGCCTTCCTCGAGGGCCGACCCGAGCACGTCGTCAACCCCTGACCCGCCGCTTATCGCCGCGTGGGAGCCTTGCGCTTTTCGTCGTCGAAGGCCGCTCGGGCGCGTTTGAGGTGCTCGGGATCGCTCAGCAAGTCCACCGCGGTCATGGCCAGGCCTTTGGCCGCGATCAGCATCGCCTGTCTGCCTTTGTCGGAGCCAGCGGCCTCGCGGAACTCCACCGAATGGCCAGGAGTTTCCAGGCGATCGGTGATGGCGACGCGCGCCTCGACGCCAGGCACACGCCGTGACACGTTGCCGAAGTCCGTTGAGCCCTTGCCGCTACGGCGGCGCTCGTTGCTCACCTGGACGCCGAGCGCGCGCAGGTTCTGGGTCATCAGCTCGAGCAGCACGCGATTCGGCATGGTGTTCTCGTAGCCCGGCATGTACTCCTTCCACTCGAGTCGGCAGCCCGTGGCGCGCGCGGCGCCTTCGGCGCAGGCGACTACCCGCTCGACGACCTCGGCCAGGTACTCAGAGTCATCGGCCCGCGTGCGGTAGCGGATCGCGGCGTAGTCGGGAATGATGTTGGCTGCTGCGCCGCCGCTCAGGATGATGCCGTGGATGCGCACATCCGAGCGGACCTGCTGCCTGAGCATGCTGACGGCGTTGTAGAACAGCACCACGGCGTCGAGCGCGTTGAGGCCCTCTTCGGGAGCACCAGCAGCGTGGGCCGCACGCCCGTGGAAGTAAAACTCGAAGCCGCGCGCGGCCAGCGAGCGGTCCATGGTCACCGCGGTCTCGGTACCGGGGTGGAACATGATGGCCGCGTCGACATCCGAAAAGATGCCGGCATTGACCATGTGGACCTTGCCGCCGGAATTGGGCGCGGCGCTTTCCTCGGCTGGCGTGCCGAGCACCCAGATCGATCCGTCGAGCTCGGGTAGCACTTCCGACAGCGCGAGGCCGGCGCCCACGGCTGACGTGCCGATCAGGTTGTGGCCGCAGCCGTGGCCCAGCCCGGGCAGCGCGTCATACTCAGCCAGGATGGCGATCCGCGGTCGCGCGCCTCGCTTGCCGGCAAGCTCGGCCTTGAACGCCGTTGCCATGCCCGCCGTGCCTGTCTCGACCGGGATCCCGGCCGATTCCAGCATGTGCGTCAGACGTCTGGACGCCTGAACCTCCTGGTGGCCGATCTCAGGATGAGCGTGAATCCAATCGGCGGTTTCGATCAACTCGGCGGCTCTGCGATCGACCGCCTGACACACGCGCTGCTTGAGCTGCTGGACGTGATCTCCCATCAACCTACTTGTACCCCACACGTTCGCGCCAGAGCCGGTTCTTGCGTATGATCCTCGCCATGGCTCGAACGCCCGGCGGCGGACGGTCGCCGAGCACCCAGCCGCCACCCTCGCCAACGCCCGTGCGCGCCCAGCGACCCACCCGTACGGGCCGGCCTCAGCCGACGCCGCGCGCTGCCTCCATCAGTGTGCTCCGCTGGGGACTGCTCATCGGCGGGCTGGTCATCATCGCCGACCTGGGCGCGCAGGCGATCGCGCAACGCACGGCCAGCCCGGACGACCTGGTGGCGATCTACAACGCCGACGAGCTGATCAATTACCTGCTCTTCTCGATCCTGGGCATCATCGTGGTTCGCGATACCTCCGTTTTCTACCTGGGCGCCGTTGCGGGGGTA
>CBJLVJ010000017.1:0-12608 GCA_966426465.1 uncultured bacterium
CACCTGGGCGAGATGGCCACATCTACATCGCCACCACCTATCCCGACTACTACCCGTTCATGACCTATGCCAGCAGCGAGCGCGCAAGGATCGCGCTGCTGAACGAGTTCTACAACCGTGCAGTACCTTCCAACCTCGAGGTGTTGCGCAATTTGCTCGAGAAGATGCAGCAGCTGGCCGGCCTGCTTGGCTACACGAGCTGGGCGGACTACGTGACCGAGCACACGATGGCGGGGTCGGCGAGAAGCGCGGCCGCGTTTCTTGCCCACGTGCAGGATGCCATTCGGTCCCCGGTTGCCGCGGAGCTATCTGAGTTGCTCGCGTTCAAGCGACGCCAGCACCCCGCTGCTCAAACGATTGGTTTATGGGAGTCGCTGTACTACCAGCAGTGCGTGAAGGCGGAGCGACTCGACTTCGATGCGCGCGCCGTGCGCCCGTATTTCGAGTACCGCTCGGTACAGCAAGCCATCCTCGATCTCAGTCGCGACCTCTTTGGCCTTGCCTTCGCACCGTCCGCTGAGAAGCTCTGGCATCCGTCGGTCGAGACATTTGACGTCGAAATGGACGGGGAGCGGATCGGTCGGATTTCTCTGGACATGCATCCGAGACCAGGAAAGTACACGCATGCCGCGTGCTTCCACTGGCGCAAGGGGGTCGCCTCCCGGCAGCTCCCGCATGTGGTGCTGGTGTGCAATTTTCCGGACCCCGCGGCGCAATCGGGTCCAGCCCTTCTGGACCACTGGGAAGTCGTCATCTTCGTTCATGAGTTCGGCCACCTCGTTCACGCGCTGGCTCGCGGCAAGACGCCGTGGGTACGCCTGGCCGACCCGACCGAGCGGGACTTCCTTGAGGCGCCCTCCCTGCTCATGGAGGAGTGGGGCTTCGATGCCAGTGTCCTTCGCCGCTTCGCTCGGCATGTTGAAACAGGGGAGCCGATCCCTCCGGACCTGGTCGAGCGACTGGGAACCGCTCGCGCGTTCGGACGCGCGCTGTTCGCGCAATGGTTGCTTTTCCGCTCGGAGGTGTCGCTGGCGCTGCACGACCGCGAAGCAGATGAACTTGAAACGACAGAGCTGGTATTTGAACTGGCGCGGCGCTGCCTGCCGTATGAACTACCGTCCGGGACGTATTACGAGGCGAGCTTAGATCATCTCGCGCAGCATTCGGCGACCTACTAAACGTATCTCTGGTCGCAGGCGATCGCAAAGGATTTGCTCAGTGCGTTCACCAGCGGTCTACTCGATGTCGAACAGACCCGTCGCTTTCGCGATCTGGTCCTTGCGCCTGGCGGGACCAAAGCAGCCGCTGAGGTTCTGGGCGACTTTCTCGGCCGCCCGTTTGCCGTCGAGACGCTCGCCCGGTGGCTCCAGGCCGAGCCACACGCCGAGGATCGCCTGCAGCTCGGAGGTTGAACGCGATGAACTCGGCCGGTGTCTGCTCGACCAGTAGCGTAATGTGTGAGGCGGCCAAGCCGATGCGTTGCCGCCGGGCCTCGACCTCCAACACCTGGGCGCCAGCGATGACCATCACGCCATCCGGCACACACGCGGCGGCGGAGCGTGCCGGTCGGAAAACGTCGGCGATAGGCGACCCGGCTCCTGGTGCTGCGCCGCTACATGCGGTTCAGCGGGCCGCCGCGGTGCCGCCGATTGTGGCGCCGCCGGGCGCGGTCTGTGAGTGCTCACGCAGGCGCCAGGCCAGGCCGAGCAGGGCGATGCCGAAGACGATGGCGTAGGCGCCGATCAGGAACACGACCGCGAGGGCGCCCGCACCCGGAGCCACGAGCAGCACGATGCCAAACAGCACCGACAGGACACCGCCAATGATGAGCCCCAGTTCGTTGGTGATGATGCGGCGGAGTCGGACCGCGGCGAAGATCTCCAGCGCGCCGGTCACGATCGCCCAGAAGGCAATGATGTACAGCAGCGCCAGGGCCGTCAGGCCGGGCCAGACAAACGCCACGAGGCCCGCGACGACGCTCACGACCCCCTCTAACGCCAGCGCGAGGCGATGCTGCGTTTCCCCTCGGAGCGCGGCGATCAGGCCCAGGATACCGTCCACGAGCGCGTACGCGCCGAACAGGATGACGAGCACCGCTAAAGTGATCCCGGGCCAGACGAAGGCCAGGACGCCGAACAGAATAGCAGCAATGCCACGCAGGGCAACGAGCCACCAGTAGCGCGCGAGTTGGTCGACGGCGATCATGCGAATGGCGCTCCTTTCGCGTCGATACGCGTCAGTATCTCACCATTGCGCAGGTTTGCAAGTACCTACCGGTTCCCAATGAGCAGCAAGACGGCATGAGGGGCTCTGGTGCAGCTTGGGGGTCCATGAGCTACAGGTGCACCCTGGCTGTGTATACGCACCTTTCAGGTTGCTGATGTGCCCATCATCCGGCCGGGCTGAGTCTGGGTGAACGATGCCGGCCAGAACGCAGCGTCGGCTTCGTCAGACGAGTCAGCAGGACGCAAAGCTGCGAGAAGTCGAACGGTCCGGCCGGCGTGGAGAAGGTCATGGATTTCGCTGGCCGCGCCCCTAACTGCAGCGTTCCGTAAGTCCAGGGGCCGTCGCGACAGCCCGATTCAGCTTCGCCGTGGGCGGCCGGGATGGGTATCGAAACTCACGCGACGCTGCACTTCACTTAGAGGGCAAACTTGGACAAGAAGCTTTATCCAGGCCGACGGCAGCTCGGGGAGAGAGGGCTTGTCGGGCTGACCTTCCGGGCGTGCACTGCGACGGCGCTTCGGTAACCGGAGTCTCGAGAGGTCCCTTGTTAACGTACTTCGCGAGACGCCGACATTCGGCGCTGCGGGTAGCTTCACAGGGATTGGAGGATCAGGCTGGGTGCGTGCCTCACGAACACGCTGAGTCCACCGCGGGACCCGTCCATTTCGAAGTCGCCAGCACCGAGCGTCCCGCCACGGATGCAGGCCTTCGTTCGCGGCCGATTCTCGAAAGCCAGCAGCTCAGCGCCTGGTACGGTCACCGAAAGGCCATCGACTCCATAACGCTGCCGATGGCACGCCACCGTATCACGGCAATCATCGGCCCATCCGGATCAGGCAAGAGCACGTTCCTGCGCTGCCTGAACCGCCTTCACGAGACGATTGAAGGAGCGCGAGTGGAGGGTCACGTCCTGCGTGGTGGGCAGGACATCTACACTCCAGGCCTTGACCCCGTCCACGTGCGGCGCAGGATCGGCATGGTCTTTCAGCGCCCCAATCCATTTCCGACCATGTCGATTTTCGATAATGTCGTGGCCGGCCTCGAGCTAGAGCACTTCTTGGCGCAGCGAGACGCCGAACTCGAGCCGCTAGTAGAACGTTGACTGCGGGCCGTGGGTCTGTTCGACGAGGTCAAAGACGTTCTGAAGCAAGCCTCGGGCGCAGCGCTGTCCGGTGGCCAGCAGCAGCGCCTTGTCATTGCCCGGGCGCTCGCCGCGCAGCCGGAGGTTCTGTTGATGGACGAGCCGGCATCGGCGCTCGACCCGATCTCGACAGCGGAGATCGAGGAATTGATGGTCCGGCTCAAGACGAGCTACACCCTGGTCGTCGTCACACACAACCTCCAGGAGGCCGCGCGCGTGAGCGACGACACCGCATTTTTTCTGGGCGGACGCGAGGGTGTTGGCCGCCTGGTGGAATTCGGACCGACGGCGCAGGTGTTCCGCCAACCGCGGCAGCGCGAAACCGCCGATTATGTCTCCGGTCGCTTCGGCTGATCCGATCCGTGCCAGTCGACCGTGCATTCAGCGCATAGGTGACCGCCCGCCACAGAGCGCACGATTGCAGCCGGCGGAAGGCCACCAAGCTCGTGTTGGACTCCTCCCGCCTAAATGCTTCCCAGGAATTCAGGTGGCTCTGTCATCCTGAGGGAGGAACAACCGAAGGATCTATCCAGCTTCTCGTTGCGAGCGTCGGAGTCGCTTGATAGATCCTTCGCAAGCTCAGGATGAAACCATCCGGTGACCCTCGAATTAGCGGGAAGCATTTAGCCGGACAAGGGTTCCGGCCAGCGACGGACGTACTCGGCAGGCGTGAAGATCGGAACCCTGGCGTGCTCTCGACCTTGCAGGAGATCGTGGTCGCTGGTCACCAGTGGTGCCCCGGCGGCGTCTGCAAGGGCTGCAAACTTTCGGTCAGCAGGATCCGGAACATACTCGAACTGGTCTGGGTGCGTGTCACCCTGGAACCGATCCTCTTCGCGGAAGAGCGGCGCGACGTCATCCCAGGATAGTCGTGGGATCTGCCGCAGAATTCGCTCGATCTCACGGCGCGTGCCACCGTTCCAAAGCATGCGAAGGCGCCGGGCTCTGACGGCGTCCAGCAGCCGCGCGGAATGGCTTTCGGGATTGAATCCCGCGGCAACGAAGACGTTCGTATCCACAACGATCGCGGGACCCGACGCTGCCTGCACGTATCAGGCGCGCCTGGATCGAAACGACTTCGGTCGTGCAGCGGTCGCGCGGGGCGCGGACCTGCGCCGGGCAGCCTGCTCGGTGGGCGTCCTGGGCGGACGGCGCAACACCGTTTGGCTCCTTCTGTCGCACGGTCGCGCGACGTCGCGGAGCCGAGGCAGCCAGAGTCAGCGCGGCGGCTGCCAGGTCGATCGGGTCGTAGTCGCCGACCAGGTCCTGAATGACAGCCCGGTAGCGCGGCCAGCCGTCTTTGCCGATCGCGTCCAGCAGGCGCTCCTCGAGCATCTGAAGGTCGCGCGCTTCGACCTCCGCCACCGATGGCACCTCCGCCGGGCGGATACGCGCACCGGTCACACGCTCGATGAGGCGCAGGTCACGTACTTCGCGGGGGTTGACGAATGTGATCGCCTCGCCGGCCCGCCCCAGTCGACCCGTCCGGCCGATGCGATGGACGTAGTATTCCGGATCAGGTGGGATGTCGAAATTGATGACCAGGGTGACCTCGGGAATGTCGAGTCCGCGCGCGGCCACGTCGGTCGCCACCAGCACCTCGGTCCGACCTTCGCGAAACGCTCGCAGCACCTTTTCACGACCGGGCTGACTGATATCTCCGTGGATCGCCTCAGCAGCATAGCCGCCTGCCTGCAGGCGCTCCACCGCTTCATCGACCATCCGTTTGGTGGCACAGAACACGATGGCGCGCTCGGGTTGGCGCGCATCGAGTACTCGGCACAGAGCCTCCAGTTTGCGCGGGAAGGGCACCTGGTAGAAGACCTGGTCGATGGTCGACACCGTCAGCGCGTGAGGTTGGCTCAGCCGGATGATCTCGGGGTTGCGCAGATAGCGACCGGCCAGGTCCAGGATCGGCTTTGGCATCGTCGCCGAAAACAGCGCGGTTAGCCGCGTGGCGGGCACGTGGCCGAGAATTGCTTCGACATCCTCGGCGAATCCCATGTCCAGCATCTGGTCCGCTTCGTCGAGGACCAGCATCCCGAGGCTGCTGAAATCGGCCGATCCACGCCGGAGGTGGTCGAGCAAACGGCCGGGGGTGGCGACAATCGCGTGTACGCCGCGGCTGAGCGCGCGCAATTGTCGGTCGTAGGCTGCCCACCGTAGATGGAGACCAGCTGCAGCCCGCGTTGATGCCCAAGCTGCCAGAGCTGCTCGGCGATCTGGACGGTCAGCTCGCGCGTGGGCGCCAGGACCAGTGCCTGCGGAACTTTGCGTGCGATGTCGATCCGCTCCACCAGCGGGATGCCATAGGCGGCGGTCTTGCCCGTGCCGGTCAACGCCTGCGCCACGACGTCGCGGCCCTGGAGGAGGCATGGGATCACGCGCGCCTGCACTGGTGTCGGCGCATCGAAGCCCATGGCGTCGAGACTTCGGAGTACCTCGGAAGTGAGTCCGAGTGTTTGGAATGAGTTCATGCCAGTGTGGTGCCCCAGGCGTCGCCCAAGGGCAGGCTGCATGCCATGAGGGACGTTCGCCTGGGAGTGCACGTGCACGCCGTTGCCGGCAGAAAGCTGTCGGCCATGCCGACTAGCGCCTGTTGACGTAACCGCCCGTGATTACGAGGTCATCGGCAGCGCTTCGGAGAGCGCTCTGGAAGCCAGTGTCAGGGCCTCTCGGGCAGCGGTCTGATCAGGTAATGCTGGAACGGGTCCATACCAGGCGACGAGTGTTTGTACGTCTGCGCTGGCGATCGGCTGCATGCGAGGCACGTACCGCGCCATGACCGGGCCGAGCAGTTGTGTCGCAACGAGCGCGGCGCGGAGCTGCGCTTGCGAAGCGCCACATTGCCACGCGCAGGCAGGACGGTCGTGAGGTCGTCACGCCGATCTGGGGAGTGGTCGTAAATGGCGTGCCGTACGATCGAACTGGCCGAAGCGACCACCGAGGCCGCGGAGCGGCGTCGCGATCAGAACCCCGGCGCGGCGGCGATTGCAGCCAGTGCTGCGCACGCGCGCGGTCTGCTGACCGGTGATCGCGAGCGGCTGGTCGAAGCTGTCTCGGTGTTGCAGTCGGCAGAGTGCGCGAGTTTGCGAAAGCTCGCACTGGCGTCGGCGGTGGAAGATCTCGCCGTGGCGAACGCGCGGGCTGGAGCCGCCGATGAGGCGGTCAGCTGCCTGGACCGAGCGCTGGCGCTGTACGCGGCCTGTGATGCACGGTGGGACGAAGCCCGCGTACGCCGCCGACTGTGAAACCTCGGCGTGCGACGACGTCTGGTCACACCGCGCGGACCGTCCTCCGGTTGGTCTGCTCTGACGGACTCCGAGGTGGCGGTGGTGCGGCTGGTTGCCGATGGCTTGACAAACCGCGCCGTTGCCGAGCGTCTGTATCTTTCGCCACATACCGTCAGCGCACACCTCCGCCACGCGTTTGACAAGCTCGGCGTCAATTCACGCGTCGTCTTGACACGGATGGCCGCTGCTGAGAATCGACAGAGTTCGGCTGACAAATCAGGTTCGCCCCAAATGGCCGTCGGCACCGGCACGCCTTGAGCTTGCAGCCGGCGGATCGGGCCAGCATAGCCGGATGCGTCGGCGAACGCGCTATGGACCAGAACAACCGTTGGGGATTCAGTCACACGTGCTCCTTCAAGAGATGACGATCTCAGGTCGGCCGGACGCGCGACATCGTTCGATCGAGCGATCTTTTCCAGAAGGGTCCTCTGCCGCGAAGGAATCGCACAGTCGTGCGATGTCGAGCAGTCTGGTAGCCATTCATAGTGTGCCTGCTGACGTGCTGACCAGGACGACAGGAGCTGATCAATCGCATAGCTCCGACCGGCGCAACTGAAGCAGCCGTTGTCCACCGCAAGACCAGTCAGCATCGCCAACGCGGCTCCACCGCGCGGGAGGGGAATCACACCATGACGGCCAATCCAGGCGTCGTCTTCGTCCACGGACTCCGGGCCGACGGCTGGTGTTTCAGCGGGGTCATTCCCAGCCACGTGCCGATGCTCTCGCAGCCGAACCCCGCGCTTGACGTCATCCGGACCGCCGCCAGCTCGGTTCTGCAGGTTGCAGTGAGGTAATCCCATGCCGATGATCGACATCTACACCACCGCCGGAACGTTCGCGGACAAGCACCAGCTCGCGCAGGATCTCGCCAGAGCCGTTATGCGCTGGGAAGGTGTTCCAACCATTCCTCTCTTCTCGGACAACACCGCTGCGTTCGTGCACGATCTGCCACCAGGTGCGATCTCCACTGCTACTGGTGAGGCCAACTACGTGCGCGTGCAGGTACTGACTCCAGTTGGCGTGCTGAATCGTGAAAAGCAGCTCGGGGTGGTCAAGGAATTGACCGAGATCGTCGCCAGCGCGGCTGGAGATCCGGGCCTCGCGCAGCGCACATGGGTGCTCATTACGGAGTCGCCAGAGGGTGGTTGGGGCATCCAGGGACACGCCAACACGAACGCAGATATTGCAAACCTGGCGCGCGCCGCGCTCGCCCAAAACGGACCCAGGTGACACGGAGCGGGAGCACGAAGACCTGCTCGCTGCGATCGGCCGCAACTGCGCCTGCTCGGCCGGCCAGGCCTCGGCTGAGCCGGATCGGTGTGCGCCGCACGAGTTGCTGCTCCGCGAGCCGACCCTGAAGCGCCTTGTGTTCTATTACCGCTGGCAGGACGCGTTGCGACGCGGGGAATGGCTCGAAGCGCCCCAGTGGGTGGACGAGGACTAGTTCCAAGCACGGAGGCCACGCAGCCTCGGGCCTATGCGACGTGCTTCACGACGGAATGACGCCGAGCTGTTGAAGTAAGGGCAGCACGTCGGCGCACAGCCAGTACTCGGCGAGCTTGCCCTGTTCGATGCGCAGGAGATCCATTCCGGCGAACTCGACGCGCCGTCCAGCGGCTGTTGGCGCCGCACCGGGAAAGCCACCTTGATACGTCCCCGTGAAGAGCCAGCGACCGGCGATGTGGTCTCCGTCAATGACGGGGCCGACAACGGTGGCGAAGCGAGCGTCGGAGAAGGCCGTCAGGAAGCTACCGATCCAGTGCTTGATGCCCTGGGCTCCGCGCACCTCAGTGGGGCTGGGCCCCATTGGCGCGAAGTGGGCGGTGAAGCCCGGCGCGATGATCGTGTCGGCAAGGGCGAGATGCCCGTTCCACAGCGCCGTCCAGGAGGTCCAGAGGTCTACGCTGAGCTGGCGGGCACGCGAGGCGTTGTCTGTCGCGGAGGTGGTCATGCGCACTGCCTTTCTCGCACGGGACGGAACAGATCCGTTCCACCTGTGCAAGTGCAGTACACCACAACGCGCGTCGGAACGCAACTGTTTCGTTCCTGATAGCATGCACGTGTGTCAGGCGCCCGCGGCGCCGCGCTGCTGCGCCAGCAGGTCACCGCGGCCATCGAGTCAGCCGCCCTGGCCGAGCTCGCCGAGGTCGGCTATGCCCGCATGTCGATGGAAGCGGTGGCCAAACGCGCCGGTGTTGGCAAAGCGGCGATCTATCGGCGCTGGCCGTCCAAGCAGCACCTGGTCATCGCGCTGGTGAGCGCCTACGCCACGCGCGCCGCCGAGATCGTTTCGACCGGCTCGCTGCACGCCGACGTGCTCGCGTTCCTGACGGCGACCAAACACGGCCTGGAGCAGCCGCTGGTCACGCCGATCATTCTGGACCTCGCCAGTGAGGCCGGGCGCAATCCGCAGCTCGCGGAAGCGCTGCGTAGGACCATTTCGGAACCAAGGCGCGCCCGCGTCGCCGAGCTGCTACGGCTTGCCATCGCGCGCGGTGAGCTCGAGGCAGACGTCGACCTGGACCTCGCCCTGGACTTTCTGGCCGGACCCCTCGCCGTGCGCATGCTGATCACGCGCGCACCAGTGGACCGTCACTATGTAGAGAGGCTGACCAGATGGACCCTTGCCGCCCTGCGAGGTGGCGGTCGAAACTGCGCGGCCGCATCGTGAAAGCCCGGGCACAACGCGAGCGCGAACGACCGGTGCCTGAGCAGCGCTGCGCATCGACCTTACGCAGTGATGCGCAGTGCAGATGCGCAGTCCTGCTAGCTCGCCGACCCGTCGGCACGCTCAAACTACGATCACATGAGTGGCGGGGATGAGACCTTCGAGCTCATCCGTCGATTCTCCGATCGAGATTCCGAACCCGCCTCGCGGTTGGATGCGCTGCTCGATCTCAGGCAGGCGCACGATCCGCGCGTGACTTCGGCCGTGCTGCGCGCCCTTTCAGATGCCGCCGAGCTGATGACCATCCGAGTAGCCGAGCTCAGGTATCTTCGCGACCGGCTGCGGACAACCGAGCGTCGGGCGGAGATCGCCGACGCTCTCATGCGCGTGGTGGGCGATGCGGGCTCGGCTCAGCGCGACCTGCGCGTCCAGGTGAGCCTGGCGCTCGGTGACTGCACCGATGTCCCCGGCGTTGTCACCAGGCTCGGTGCGATATGTGCGAGCGTCGACGAGGTATTCGAGGTCCGCTATGCCGCGTTCACGTCGGTCGAGCGCAGCGGCCCTACGGCTGAGGCAGTTGCGATCCTGCGGCAGCTGTCTGTCGACGACACACTTGGACGCTCCGCCGAGGCGATGCTGCGGCGTTGGCGTGTACGGTGATCACGACGGCTCGTCGCCGAGCAGGTGCGCGAGCTGCGCGCGGCTGGTGACCTGCAGTTTGGGAAATACATTGTGCAGGTGAAAACCAACTGTGCGCGGCGACAGGAACAGCCTAGCACCGATCTCGCCATTGGTCAGACCACGCGCCGCGAGCTGGGCGATCTGCCGCTCCTGCGGCGTCAGCTCGTCGGCGCTGCTGGCATGGCGGTCCTGGAGCGAGACACCCGCCGCGCGCAGCTCGCTGGCCGCACGCCGCATCCACGGTTGAGCGCCCAGTCGATTGAACGTGTCGAGCGCAGCGCGCAGCTCTGGCCGAGCCAGGGTGATGCGTCGACGACGTCGAAGCCATTCACCGTAGCTGAGTTGTGTGCGTGCATGCTCGAACGGCCATTCATCCGCGCCCGGTGTCTTGAGCGCCTCGACAAAGTGCGCCTCCGCAGTGTCATCGCCAGCCAGCAACGCGCGCGCCCGCCGGGCGACAAGCAATGCGCGCACTGACATTCCCTGTTCGGCCTGACGGAGCGCCTCGCTGACGAAGCCGGCTACTTCACCAGTCGCACCGGTCTGGACGGCGGCATCCACGAGATCGGCAATGGCCCATCCGGACACTGCGAAATGAACCTCAGGACCTCTGCGCGTGAACAGACGCGAGAGCTGCTGGTACGCCGCGACCGGCTGACTCGTCGCCAGCGCACAAAGACCCTGAGACCAGGTCGCGATCGACAGCACCAGGCGCGCGCGAGTCGTCGCCATTGCCGCCGTAGCCTGCCCCATGGCAGCGTCGGCGTCACCCTGCAACGCACACACCAGCGCGTCGAGGGCCAGGGCAATGCCCTCGGAGTTCGCCTCGTTGATGGCCCGCGCTAACTGAATGGCTTCGGCAGCGATCCCCCGCGCGTCGAGCCAGCGATCACGCCAGATACAGGTGAAGCCCAGGAGAGCCAGGTACGTTGCCAGGGCACCGATATCACCCCGGTTGCGCATCTCCTCGACAGCCCGGCCCAGGATCACAGCCGCCGAAGCCGAGTCGTCCACGAACCAGGGAACGTGCGCAAGCATCTTGTCGAGGTCCGGATGCGGCGGCGGGTGCATGACGGCGTGCCGGATGCCAGCGGTGATGACCGCCTTGTGGCGGCTCGGGTTACCAGCGGCGTAGATAAATAACCGCCACGCCTCGTCGCCGGGACCTGGTACCGAGGCCGCCAGCCGGTACGCCGTATCCCGAAGCTGGGTGTCGCCGGCCAGGAAAGCGTACCCGGCGGCGACGACCAGTCTGCGCAACCCGACGTCCGGGGCGACGGTCATGACTGCCTCGAGCGTAGCAGGCGAGAGCGCTTCGGGCACCTCGGCGCTGCTACCCGCAAGTGCCTGGATCTGCCCGACGCGCTGGTCGGCAAGCGCGCGCAGATGCGGATCGTCGGTCACCGCTTGAACCCGTCGAGCAAGGTCCTCAACACGCGGCAGCTCTCCCGCGGCGAATGCCATTTCGGTGGCAAGGGTCAACCGACGCGCCTGGTCGGCAGGCTCGGGGCTCAGCTCGGCGGCGCGTTGGAGCGCGCCGGCCGACGCAGCGTACCCAGCGCGTAGGCACGATCGTTCGGCGGTAGCTTCGAGCAGTGCCGCGATCGATTCGTCCGGTTGGATGGTGGCCGCGGCGAGGTGCCATGCTCGGCGTTCCGGATCGGATTTGAAGACCTCCGCCAGCGCCAGGTGAGCCGCGCGGCGCTCGGCGTATGTCGCCGACTGGTACACGACCGAGCGCAACAGGGGATGTCGGAAGCGAACTTCGCCGCCACGTACCGCCACGAGTCCAGCATGTTCCGCGGCCTGGAGCCCGTCGACGTCGACGCCGCTCGCCTGTGCTGCCTGGAGCATGCGCTGAAGATCGGTGCCATCAACCGCTGCCGCCAGCAGCAGCATGCGCCTCGCGTCCTCCGAAAGCTGTGTCAGACGAGCCGAAAACGCGGCCTCGAGGCGCGCCGTCAACGGCAGGATATCGGTCCAGATCGCTGAATCGGCCAGCCCTTCATACGCCACGACG
This sequence comes from uncultured bacterium, assembly GCA_966426465.1. Lineage (GTDB taxonomy): Bacteria > Chloroflexota > UBA6077 > UBA6077 > CF-72 > CF-72. Next base: position 12,030 of record CBJLVJ010000017.1, read on the forward strand.
CCACTCAGTTCGATCACGGCGAGCGGGTTGCCCGCGGCTTCGTCGAGCACGCGAGCCCGTAGCGTTCGGCGCATCGAGCCGGCGCACATGTCGAGCAGTTCGGCCGCGGCGGCTGCGTCCAGCGGCTCCAGCACCAGGTGCGCAACCTGACGGCCCAGACGCTCGAGCGAATGTTCCGAGCGACTGGCGACCAGCACGGCCACTGCTTCGGCGCGGAGCCTTCGCACGGCGAAGCCGATCGCCTCCAGCGATCCCCAGTCGAGCCACTGCGCATCGTCGACGATCGCGAGCACGGGTTGCTGATCGGCGGCCTCCGCCAGCAGGGTGAGCGTGGCCAGGCCGATCAGCAGGCGATCGGGCGCCGCTTGTTCACCGAGGCCGAATGCGCCGCGCAGGGCGGCTGCCTGGCGCGCCGGAAGACGGCCAATCAAAGACATGACGGGCGAGAGCAGTTGATGCAGGCCCGCGAACGTAAGCTCGGATTCGGCCTCGACGCCGGTCGCTTGCAGGACGAGGGTTCCGGTTTCCGCGGCGGGCGCCGCGGATGCCGCAAGCAAGGCGCTCTTGCCCACACCCGGA
>CBJLVJ010000018.1:0-12316 GCA_966426465.1 uncultured bacterium
CCGACCCGGCTACCAAGAAGATGGCCGACGCCATCAGTAGCGCCACCTCATTGCAGAACTACTGGGACCAGGCGCTGGCGCCGGAGCTCGGCAAGGAGCAGCTCGACGTGAGCCAGGCGCTGCTTGGCGGCAGCATCACGCCAGAGGCAGCCGCGCAGCGACTGGACGAGGTGGCCAAGAAGGCCTACGCGAAGTCGTAGTTGGCGGCCCGCAGCAGCCAATATATGGGAGGATTCCTATGGGAGTGGTGACCGCGCCAGCACGGCCGACCGCGGCACTCCGCACACCGCGACAGGCGGTTGCCGTGCGGATGCGCAACGCGTGGGTGATCACCGCGTTTCTTGCACCGGCGCTCATCGTGTACGCCACGTTCGTGCTGTATCCGATCGTGCAGTCGGTCAGTTACAGCCTGTATCAGTGGTCCGGCATCGCGCCCGGCTTCACCTTCGTTGGCCTGGGCAACTACCAGGAGATTTTTCGCACGCCGATCTTCTGGAAGGCGCTTGGCAACAACCTGATCCTGGTTGTTGCGTCACTCGTCATCCAGCTCCCGCTCGCGCTGGCGATCGCCCTGCTGCTCTCGACGAAGCTGCGCGGTCTGCGTTTCTTTCGCACGATCTATCTCTTCCCGCTCTTGATGTCCACCGTGGCCATCGCCCTGTTGTGGACATTCATCTACAACCCGAGCCTGGGCTTGCTCAACGCGCTGCTGGATGCGTTCAAACTCCACGGTTTACAGCGGGGCTGGCTCGGCGATGAAGCCACCGCGCTGTGGTCAGTTGTCGGCGTGATCAGCTGGCACTTCGTGCCGTTCTACATGGTCCTGTTCCTGGCTGGATTGACGAACATCCCACACGAGCTGTACGAGGCAGCTCGTCTGGATGGCGCTGGCAGCTGGGGGGTGTTCCAGCACGTCACCTTGCCGCTCATGCGGGGTGTGATCCGCACCGCAGCGATCCTGTCGTTGATCGGCTCGCTCAAATACTTCGACCTGATCTGGGTGATGACCGGCGGCGGACCGAATGGAGCGACCGAGCTGATGGCGACCTACATGTACAAGCAGGCGTTCGATCAGTACCGCATGGGCTACGCGAGCGCCGTCGCGGTAGTGCTGTTTCTGATCGCCTTTCTGATCAGTGGCGCCGTGCTGACCGTCGATCAGCGGCGCACGGAGGGCTAGTCAGCATGGCCACCTCCAGCCTGACTCTCAAGACACGTCCAGGCGGACCGCCCGTGGAGCGCGTGCTGGTCCGCGGGCTCGTGTATGCGGCCGCGATCCTGGTCCTGCTCGTCACAGGGCTGCCGTACCTGTTCATGTTCGGCACCGCATTCAAGCAGCCGACCGAGTTCATCACTAACCTGTGGGGCGCTCCGCATGCACCAGGATTGAGCAATTTCGTCGACGCGATCGGCGCTGGCTTCGGGCGCTACTTTGTGAATAGCGTGGTCGTGTCGGTGGTGTCCGTCAGCATGACCATCCTGCTCGCGTCGCTGGCCAGCTACCCGCTGGCGCGCATGAACTTCCGTTTGAATCGGCCGGTGTTCCTGTTGTTCCTGGCCGGCTCGATGATCCCGGTACACGTCACACTCATCCCACTCTATGTGCTGTCGAAGGGGCTTGGCATCTACGACACGCTGTGGGCGTTGCTGGGGCCGTACATCGCCTTTCAACTGCCCATCTCCGTGTTCATCCTGACCGAATTTTTCCGCGGCGTGCCGCGAGAGGTGGAGGAGGCCGCGCGCATCGACGGCGCCGGCACGTTCGGCATCTGGTGGCGAATCATCATGCCCCTGGCGACGCCGGCGATCAGCACCGTCGCCATTTACGCGTTCATCTTCGTCTGGAACGAATTCATCTTTGCCCTGGTGCTGCTGTCCTCGCCGGCCAACATGACTATTCCGTTGGGGCTGATGCAGTTCTTCGGCGAGTACCGTGTGAACGTACCGGGCTTGATGGCGGTGCTCACGCTGGCCAGCCTGCCGGTCATCCTGCTGTACCTGGCGGCGCAGAACCGCGTGGTCGCGGGCCTGACGGCCGGCGCGGTGAAAGGCTAGACGCGCACCAACTCGAGACCAAGGAGGCTTCAAACAACGAATATGGCAACGACTGTCGGATCTCCGGCGCTGAAAGTCCGGGGCAACCAGATCCTCAACGCGGATGGGCAAGCGGTGGTGCTGCGCGGGTTTGGGCTCGGGGGCTGGATGAACATGGAGAACTTCATCACCGGCTACCCGGCGAACGAGCAGGCGCAGCGCGAAGCCATCCGGAGTGTGCTGGGCGACGAGCTGTACGAGCTGTTCTTCGATCGTTTTCTGGAGTACTTCTTCACCGACGCCGACGCCGAGTTCGTCAGCTCGCTCGGCCTGAACCTGGTGCGCTTGCCACTCAACTACCGCCACTTCGAAGACGACATGCGCCCGTTCGAGCTGAAGGAGCAGGGCTTCAAGCACCTCGACCGGGCCATCGACGCCTGCGCCAGGCACGGCGTGTACACCATCCTGGATCTGCACGCCTTTCCCGGCTACCAGAACCAGCACTGGCACTCCGATAACCCGACCCACGTGGCGCTGTTCTGGGAGCACAAGCACTTCCAGGATCGTGCCGTGTGGCTGTGGGAACGCTTCGCCGAGCGCTACAAAGGCAACGCCTGGGTGGCCGGCTACAACATCATGAACGAGCCGGCCGATCCGAAAGGCTCACGCCTCGAGCCGTTCTACCGGCGCGTCATGGAGGCGGTGCGGAGGATCGACCCGGACCACATGCTGTTCCTCGAGGGCAATCGCTACTCGACGGAGTTCCACATGTTCCACGACCCCCTGCCGAACGTGGTCTACACCAATCACGACTACGCGCTGGCAGGCTTCATGGACGCCGGGCCGTACCCAGGCGTGAGCCGCGGCGAGCACGTGGACCGCGACGCGCTGGAGAAGAAATTCGTCAAGCGCAGCGAATACATGCTCGAATACGACATCCCGATGTGGGTCGGCGAGTTCGGGCCCATCTACACGGGTCGGCCAGAGGTAGACGCGATGCGCTACCAGGTCCTCAAGGATCAGCTCGACATCTACCGCAAATACAACGCGAGCTGGGCCATCTGGACCTACAAGGACATCGGGCTGCAGGGTGTCGTCTACGTCGCGCCCGATTCGCCGTGGATGGAGCGCGTGCGGCCGATTGTCGACAAGAAGAATCGGCTCGGACTGGACTCGTGGGGCACCACCGACGCCGGCGTGCAACACATCGTCGGACCCATCGAAGAGCTGTTCGAGCGGGAGTTTCCCAGCTACCAGCCGTTTCCGTTTGGCGTAAAGCGCCACGTCGCGCAGCTCGTGCGGCATATGCTGCTCTCGGAGCCCATGCTCGAGGAATTCGCCGAGCGCTTCCGCGGCATCGATGCCGACGAGATCGACCGGCTGATGCGGTCGTTTCTGTTCCAGAACTGCCGACAGCGCACGGAGCTGGCGAACATGCTCGCCAGCTACGCCTGAAGACGGGGAGGACGACAGCCATGGCCTCAGGCAGCATGGCTCGCCGTGCCTTCCTGGGCGTCGACTGCGGCACGCAGTCCACAAAAGTGCTGCTGGTCGATGCCGATTCGGAGACCGTGCTCGGCGCTGGTCGAGCCGCGCACGACCTGATCGAGCGGCTCGACGGCACGCGCGAGCAGTCCCCGCAGTGGTGGCTGGACGCGCTCACGGCGGCCGCCCGCGACGCACTGCGCGCCGCGGGTTCGTCGGTCGAGGTAGCGGGCATCGGCGTGTCTGGCCAGCAGCACGGGCTGGTGTGCCTCGACGAAACGGACCGTGCGGTGCGGCCAGCCAAACTGTGGAACGACACGACCACCGCGCCGGAGTGCGACGTGCTCACCGAGCGGGTGGGCGGTCTGGATAACGCGCTGCGCCTGACGGGCAATGCGTTTCTGCCCGGCTATACCGCACCCAAGGTGTTGTGGCTGAAAGAGCACGAACCCGACGCCTATGCGCGCACCAGGCGCATGTGCCTGCCACATGATTTTTTGAACCTCTGGCTGACCGGGGCGTTCGTCGCCGAAGCGGGCGACGCCTCCGGTACCGCCTACTTCGACGCGCGCCAGCGACAGTACTGCGCGCAGGTGTTGAACGTGCTGGACGAGGAGCGCGACTGGGCCAGCAGCCTGCCGCCGATTGTGCCTTCACTCTCGGTGGTGGGCGGCGTTCGCGCGGCCGTGGCGGAAGCTCTCGGCATGCCGGCTAACACGCCGGTGAGCGGTGGTGGGGGCGACAACATGATGGCCGCCATCGGCGTCGGCGCGGTCAGCGAAGGACCGGTGGTGTTGAGCCTGGGCACCTCCGGCACTGGATTCGCGTATGCCTCGCAACCCGCGGTCGACCCGCTGGGCGAGGCCGCTGCCTTCTGCGACTCGACCGGAGCGTGGTTGCCGCTCGTGTGCACCCTGAACTGCACGGTTGCCACGGATTGGGCGCGGCATCTGTTCAGCATGGATCACGCCCAGGTCGAGGCGGCGCTTTCGGCGTCTCCGCCGGGCGCCCGTGGGCTCACCTTCCTGCCGCATTTGAGTGGCGAGCGCACGCCGAACCTGCCGAGCGGGGCCGGGCTGTTTTCTGGACTACGGGTCGAGCACGGCCCGACGGACCTGGTGCGCGCGGTCGTCGAGGGCGTGACGTATGGCCTGAAGTACGCCGTGGATGCGCTGGGTCGATCAGGTGTGAAGCCAACGCAGCTCACCCTGGTCGGCGGCGGGGCGGCCTCCGACGCGTGGGCCCAGCTGTGCGCCGACGTCTTTCAGCTGCCGGTCGTACGGCCGCCCGAAACCGAGGCAGCGGCGCTGGGCGGCGCGCGCCAGGCGCGCTGGGCCGTCGACGGCGTGCCCGTACAGGCGGGCACACACAGCGGCGTGACGTTCGAGCCACGCCCGTCAGCCGCCCTCGAGTCGGGCCTCCAGCGAGCCGACCACCTGCGCGACCTGGCGCGCCAGTCAGGGCTGTAAGCGACGTTCGGCTCGGAGGCCGACGTGTCATAGAGCCGCCGGCCGTGGCATAACTTGCGTACAGGCACGCCTCCTGGAGGACGCATGGATCCGCATCAGCAGCACGGGGAGCACGCCCACAGCCACGGGCCTACGTGCGGGCACACGAGTGAGACGCATGACGATCACACCGACTACCTGCACGAGGGCCATCGCCATCGCGAGCACGAGCAGCACTGGGACGAATGCTCGATCGAGCGTACGCCCGCGGGCGAGCAGGTCGACCCGCACCGGGACATGAACCGACCCGAGGAGATGCGCACCAGCACAGGCACCTGACGCGAACCACCACTTACTGATCGAGGCGTGCGCGCCTACGTGCCCGAACGCAGCCGAGGGTACCAGGCGCCGCAAACGTTACGTTGCGTTCCGTAATACGGCGCGTCCGGGCGCCGAACGGTTAGGCTGTCTGGCGAATGCCTCGACAGACCTCGGCGCTGCTGCGCCATATCGGCTTCGTGCTCGCGGCGCTGGCGGTGCTCATGGGCTCCATCGACGGGACCATCGTCGTGGTGGCGCTCCCGCAGCTCAAGGAATCGCTCAACACTTCTCTGTCCTGGGTCGGCTGGACACTGACCAGCTACCAGCTCGTGCAGATCATCATGTACCCACTGGCCGGCAAGGTCAGTGACGTGCTCGGACGTCGGCGGGTGTTCCTGTTCTGCGTCATCACGTTCACCGTGTCGTCAGTGCTGTGCGGTCTGGCGCCCAACGTCGGCGTCCTGATCGTCTTCCGCGCGCTGCAGGCGATCGGCGGCGGCGGGCTTGTGCCGTCGGCCATCGGCATCATCGCCGACGAGTACCGCGGCCACCGCGCGCAGGCCATCGGACTGATCAGCAGCGTCATGCCCATCGGTTCGATCGTCGGGCCGAACCTCGGCGGTCTGCTCCTCGAGACGTGGGGCTGGCGAGCGATGTTCCTGGTCAACCTGCCGGTTGGCATCGTGCTCGTGCTCGGCTCCGTCTTCCTGCTGGGCGTGGGCGAGCGTAAGCCGGCGAAGCGACGCCTGCACGTCGACGCGGTGGGACTGCTCGAGTTTACCGGCGCGATCGTCGCGCTCATGTCGGGCATGACGCTGATTGCCGACGACCCACAGCTCGCACGCAATCCACTCGTGTGGAGTCTGTTCGTCATCAGCCTGGCACTGGCCGCGGCATTCGTGCTCCACGTGCGCGAGACGGAGGATGCGGTCATGGACTACCGGCTCCTGGCGCGGAGTCCATTCCTGGCTGCGAACGCGTACAACTTCCTGTTCGGCGCCGTAACGATGGGTTTTTACTCGTTCATCCCGTACTACGCCGTCGTCAAATACGGTCTGACGCCCTATCAGAGCGCGGCTGTGCTGACTCCCCGCGCGGCCATCGTGACGGTCGCGTCGATGCTGGCGAGCCTGTACGTCAAGCGGCTTGGCTACCGACTACCGATGCTGGTCGGCATGCTGTTCGTCGGCCTCACGTTCGTGCTCATGGGACAGGGCTGGTCGAGCGTTCAGGTGGGCAGCATCGGGCTGCAGGGCTTCTGGTTACTGGCAGTCATCATCGCCATCGGCGGACTGGGCATGGGCGTGGCCAATCCAGCCTCGAACAACGCGGCCATCGACCAGGCACCCGACAGGGCTGCGTCCATTACCGGCATTCGGGGCATGTTCCGCCTGGCCGGCGGCACCATCAGCATCTCGTGCGTGGTGCTCGCGCTGTCGCTGTTCAGCGACCAGGCAGCCGGCCTGGATACCATTTTTCTGGTCTTCGCGGTCATTTTGCTGGTGAGCGTACCGCTGGTGTTAATGATCCCCGAGCCCGGGCGCAGCCAGCCAGAGAGATTGGGCGACCGCCAGCCCGTGTTTCCGGTACTGTTGAGCCCGTCGCATCGTGAAGCGCGTCCCATTCCGACCCCGCCCGTTCGCCAGCCTCATGGCGTGCTTGCGCCGGCTGCCCCTGTTCGGGCTGATCGCGCTGCTGGTCGCAAGTAGCACCACGGCGCACGCCGTCGAAGGAGGTCCGTCCAACGCGGCGGACACGACCGACCGGTTCTTCGGCGCGGTGCAATCGATCTACAACCCTGATCGCGCCGTGCAAGCGGGCGTGCAATGGGAGCGACTGATCTTTCCATGGTCGCTCATCCAGAAGGATGGTCCCAACAGCTGGAGCGACGGCTACTTCACCGACCAGCAGATCGCTCAGGAAACCGCGCGCAACATCCAGGTCGTTGGCCTGGCGATGTATACGCCGCAGTGGGCCACCAGCACTCCCCAGTCACCGCGGACCTCGAATGTGCCGGCCAATCTGTACCTGCCATTCGACGACCCGAAAAACTACTGGGGCCAGTTCATGTTCAAGCTGGCCCAGCGCTACGCGACGCAGATCAACACGTGGGTCATCTGGAACGAGCCGGACATGTACTCGGATACGGTGGCGTATACCTGGGACGGCTCGGTCGGCGACATGTACCAGCTGGTCAAGGTCGCCTCGCAGGCGGTCAAGAAAGCCAATCCGAGCGCACGCGTAGCCTTGCCTGGCATGACCTACTGGTGGGACAAGGAGGGCGGCCGTCCACTCTATCTGGCGCGCCTGCTCGAGGTGGCCGGGCAGGATCCGACGGCCGCCGCCCACGGCGACTACTTCGATATCGTGGTGCTCCACCAGTATTCGAATCCACTGAACATCTACGCCGCGGCGCGCGCGTTTCAGCGCGCCATGGCGGTGTACGGCCTGGATCGTCCCATCTGGATTGGCGAAGCCAACGTCGTTCCCGACGACGATCCCATGAATCCAATCGGCCCGGCGTTCCATGCGACGATGGATCAGCAAGCCTCGTACATCATCCAGTCATTCGCGCTGGCACGCGCGGCCGGCGCCGAACGGATGAGCATCTACAAGCTGGTGGACGAGACGCGCGAGGGCTCGGCCGAGCTGTACGGGCTGGTGCGCAATGATGGCACTCCTCGGCCTGCGTACGCCGCGTACCAGACCGCCACGCGTTACCTGAGTCAACCAACCAGCGTCGTCTACACGTGGGAGGGCGCCAGCGAGCCGCCTACCGAGGACCAGCTCAGCCAGTTGCTCCAGAGCAACGCCAGGCGTACCCAGTGGCTATGGCCCGCGGCGGTCAATCGGGTGACACTGGAGCGAGGCACGGAACGGGTCAGCGTGGTCTGGAATGCGTCACCGAAGCTGGCCACTGCGCATATCCCAGCCATCGCCAGGAGCGCGCAGGTGATCGACAAGTTCGGCCGCGACAGCGGCGAAGTGATCGCGCAGGACGGGCAGTTCCAGCTCGAGCTGCAACCCACCTCCAACAACAGCGACCCGCGCGACCCGTCCGTCTACCTGATTGGCGGCGAGCCGCGACTCATTGTCGAACACGTCGCGCCGCTGCCGACCGCCGTCGACGCCCCGATCCAGGTGGTCTGGCCGCGCGACGCCGTGAGTGCGAACGTGACCGGCGTGCTGCTCAGTCCGAATACCAGTCAGCCCGTGCCGTGTCGCTGGACGCCAACCGTTCGCCTGTACGCCTCGGTCGATGGTGGCCCAGCCATCAGTCTCGGCACAGGGAGTCGGCGCATGCTCAAGCAGGACGGGCTGTCATACCCCGTGTGGGACTTCAACAGTGTCGATATCTCCGCCGCCGCGCAGGGCAAGAGCATCGACCTGTGGCTGGACGTCAACGGAGTGGTGACCAACGCGACGCGCTGGACCTTCGCGAGCTCGGTGCCGTGGCCTACGTTCTGGCAGCAGCGGCCCACCACCAGCTGCACCGACGTGAGCTAGCTCGACGCCGAGAACCACCGCGTTCGGTCACCCAGAACGGCTACCCTGAGCGCGAATGCGAGCCATGGTGCTCCATGCTGTGGGAGCAGCCTTCGAGCTGGAGGAGCGTCCGATCCCGCGCCCAGGCGCGGAGGAGGCGCTGATCAAAGTGCGCGCGTGCGGCGCGGGATTGACCGTTCACCACGCCAAAGTGGGCACCTCGCCAGCCACGCTCCCGGTGATCATGGGCCATGAGATCGCCGGCGAGGTGGTGCAGGTCGGCTCCGCGGTGCAGGGCGTGTCGGTTGGCGACCGCGTGACGCCACACTTTTACCTGTTCTGCGGTCGATGCCGGTATTGCCTGACCATGCGCGAGCCGTTGTGCGAAAACACGGGCGGGTACATCGGCAGGCAGCGCGACGGGGGTTACGCGGAGTACGTCGTGCTGCCCGCGCGCAACCTGGTGCGGATTCCGGCGGAGCTGCCCTACGACGAGCATCCGGAGGAAGTCGCCGTCATCTGCGACGCCATCGCCACGCCGTACAAAGTCAACCGCCGAGCGCGTATCAAGCCGCTGGAGGACGTCCTGGTGATTGGCGCGGCCGGCGGCGTCGGGATTCACATGGTCCAACTGGCGCGCTATGCCGGCGCGCGCGTGCTGGCCGCCGATCGGGGTGAAGCAAAGCTGGGCGCAGCGCATGCTGCCGGGGCGCACGAAACGATCGACGCGCTGGCCGGCAGCATCGAGGCCCAGGCGCGCAAGTTGACCGATGGGCGCGGCGTCGACGTGGTGGTCGATTTCGTGGCCAGTCCTGAGACGCTCCAGGCGGGCCTGGCCGCGCTGGCGCTGGGTGGCCGACTGGCGATCCTGGGCGTGCACCGCGATTCACGCTTCAGCGTCGATCCGTTCTGGATGCTCAACGGCGAGCGGGAAGTGATCGGCTCGCGCTACGTGACCCGCCAGGACATCGTGGACTCGCTGGAGCTGGTGCGGCGCGGCCACATTCGACCGATCGTCACGCGCGTCTTTGCGCTGGAGGATGCCGAACAGGCCCACGACCTCATCGGCCAGGGGGCGATGATCGGCCGCGCCGCGCTGGTCATGGGCTGATCAGACAGGTCGACGCCAGACGTCGCGGTCGTGCATCAGCGCGATCTGGCGGTCGATGACCTCCTTGCGGAACTCCCCGTGGGTGAACGGTGGCCGGTCGAGGTACAGGTTCTTGGGATAGATCGGCTGCTCGTACACGAGCTGATACAGCTCGGTGCGCAGGTCCTTCATCCAGTTGTCCCATTGCGCCAGCGCGCGGAACTTGCGGAGCGCGTCGATATCGATCGTACCTGCCACATAGGAGGAGCTGGCGCCGTACGGGTGCTGGCCGACCACTCGCCCCTTGTAGTCCACGATCATGGACTGCCCACCGAAGGTATCGATCGGCAGATCCGAGTCCTGCTCCAGGTAGTACGTGGCCAGGTTGGGCGCGAGCACGTAGAAGTTGTTGTCGAGCGCACGCGCGCGATTCTGGACTTCGAAGAAGTCGCCGGTGTGCGGATGCGGATACGAAGCGCGATAGACCACTTCGGCGCCATTCATGGCCAGACCGCGCGCGTTTTCGGGATACGATCCCTCGTTTGCCATCAGCACGCCGAGACGACCAATCTCGGTGTCGGCCACCGGATAGAAGGCCTCCAGCGTGCGACCGTACAGCTCCACCCAGCGGTCCCACACATCGTGCGGGGTGACGGAGTGTTCGACCGGATACAGCGTGGCCAGCTTGTAGTGCTTCAGGATCACCTCGCCGGCCGGATTGATGGCAAAACCGACGTTGAAGAAGCGCTCGGGAAACTCCGGGTGGGTGGCCTTGGCCTGAGCCATGATGAACAGGTTCCAGTGACGCGCAAGGTCGCCAAGGAAGCGCGTCTCGGGGCCAGGAACGTCGATCGCCGTCTCGCGAGCGTAGGTCGTGTGGTCGAGGTCGAACACCTCGTCGGTGAAGCCCTGCAGGGCGCCCTCGGGCAGGAGCACCAGGCGAACGGGCAGGTCGAGGCTGGAGAGCCACGACGCGGCGGCGATCAGGTGGCTGATGTGATCCAGGTTGCGTTGGATCTCGGCGCGCTTTCTCACGCCGCGCACCGCCGGGATCAAGCCGACGGCGGTATAGGGATCAGGCACGCGGGCAGGATACAGAGCGTTACCCTCTCACGAGAATCCAAGAATTGGCCTGGATAGTCGTGCCCATGACAGACACAGTGAACGGCCACAAGCCGTCGCGCAACCTCCAACGATTCGTTCGACTCGGACTTGGCCTGGCCGCCGCAGGCGCCGTGGTCGCCGCCGGCCTGGCTCCGGGCGTGCTGGCGCAAAGTCAAGACCAGACCGGCGTCGCCGTCATGGCGCCCATCACGATTGGCCAGACGCAGACGCTGACCGTAGCTCAGACCGAGGGCCCGTACTTCAAGACCAACTCGCCCGAGCGAAGCTCGCTGGTGAGCGACGGCATGCAGGGGACACTCCTGACGGTCACCGGTCAGGTGCTGGCCCAGGACGGCACGCCGGTGGCTAACGCCTTGCTGGACTTCTGGCAGGCTGACCCGAACGGCAGCTACGACAACAGCGGCTATACGCTGCGCGGACACCAGTACACGGACGAGAACGGCAACTACACGCTCACAACCGTAGTACCGGGGCTGTACCCGGGCCGTACGCGCCACATCCATGTCAAGGTCCAGGCGGCTGGTGGCCCGATGCTGACCACCCAGCTGTACTTCCCCGGCGAAGCTCGCAACAGCACGGACGGCATCTTCGACCCCAGCCTGGTGCTCGACGTCCAGAACAACGCGGATGGCACGGAGTCGGCCACCTTCAACTTTGTAGTGCAGACCGCCTGACCGGACGCGTGGACCGGTGGCTGGCTGGAGCGCTCATTCGCCAGTACACCCGCATCCAGCGACCTCCATTGGCGCCCGAGCTCCAATTGCACCTGGCGGACCGGCTGGTGCCCCTCTGGCAGGCGACGGAGTGGCGCGCGGCGGGGCCACAAGCCCCGCCCTTCTGGGCGTTTGCCTGGCCGGGCAGTCAGGCGCTGGCGCGCTACATCCTGGACACGCCCGGCGCGGTGAAGGGCAGGCGAGTGCTCGACTTCGGCTCGGGCAGTGGTCTGGCGGCCATCGCCGCGGCGCGCGCAGGCGCTTCTGACGTGCTGGCGTGCGACATCGACCCGCTGGCCGCGGCCGCGCAGAAAATCAACGCTGAGCTGAATTCGGTCCACTTTTCGACGCTGACCGCCGACCTGGTTGGCAGCGAGGTCGAGGCCGACCTGATCCTGGTGGGCGACGTGTGCTACGAGCGCGAGGCGTCGGAGCGCATCATTCCCTGGCTACGCGAGCAGGCTGCTCGGGGCGCCGAGGTGCTTCTTGCCGACCCCGGCCGCAGCTATGCGCCGTCCGACCCCCTGGAGCTGGTCGAGACCTATGACGTGCCCACGCTCCGCGAGCTCGAATCCGTGGACGCCAAACGCACCCGCTTGTGGCGGCTTCCGCCG
>CBJLVJ010000019.1:0-12265 GCA_966426465.1 uncultured bacterium
GACGCCATGCGGCAGCACGGCGAAACGGTGCTGTACGTCGGGATCGACGACCGGTTTATCGGGTTGATCGGCGTGGCTGACGTCATTCGCCCGGAGGCGCGCCAGCTCCTGCGCGCCCTCGAAGGAGTGAATGTGCGGCGCGTGATCATGCTGACGGGCGACTCGTCGGAGACGGCTTACGCGGTAGCGCGCGACCTCGAGCTGGGTGAGGTACACGCCGAGCTGCTGCCGGACGACAAGCTCGCCGTGGTGCGCCGGCTTCAAGCGGAGGGGCATCACGTTGCCATGGCGGGCGACGGAATCAACGACGCGCCCTCGCTGGCCGCCGCCGACCTGGGCATCGCCATCGGCACTGCAGGCTCGGACGTGGCGATCGAGGCTTCTGACGTCGCTCTGGCCTCAAACAACATCGCTGGGATCGCCACGGTCATCGATCAGAGCCGCCACACGCTGCGCGTGATCAAGCAGAACTATGGCCTGGCGCTCGGGGTGAACGGCGCTGGCATCCTGATCGGGGCGCTGGGCGCGCTGAATCCCGCGCTGGCAGCGGTGCTCCACAATGTCAGCACCGTCGCCGTCGTGCTCAATTCTGGTCGTTTGTTGCGCTACCAACCGCCGCAGCTCGAGGCGCATGCCAACGGCCGGGCGGTGGACCATCCTCACGCTCCGGCGAAGCGGCAGTAGCCTCGTCGACCGACTGACTCTCGTCGACGTTCGAGCCGGCCCTCCCCGAGACCCGCCCACGAACGAGCGCCCTAAATGCTTCCCGCTAATTCGAGGGTCACCGGATGGGTGTCATCCTGAGCTTGCGAAGGATCTATCCAGCAACTCCGACGCTCCAGCGATAAGCTGGATAGATCCTTCGGTCGTTCCTCCCTCAAGATGACATAGCCACCTGAATTTCCTGGGAAGCATTTAGCCGGCACGATCCGCACCGAGGAGCCTGGGTGGGCGGGTGGGCGGCGATCTCAGTCACCGATCTACCTTACACATGCGCAGCGCGGAGTGAACCATTGGCGTCAGCTCGCATCCTGGTTTCACGTTCGGTGTTCGTCCGGGCATCGCGACGTTCATGGGCGTGCAATCTGCGCTTGCGATGAATTCGATCGCGCTACTCGGTTCGGAGGAGCAGAAGCAGCGCTACCTTCCAGCCATGGCGCGGCTCGAGAAGATCGGCGCGTTCGGCCTGACCGAGCCGTACCACGGGACCGATGTGAGCATGCTGGAAACCAGCGCGCGGCTCGACGGCGACGCATATGTGCTCAATGGCCACAAGCGCTGGATTGGCAACGCGACCTTCGCGGACTACGTGGTTATCTGGGCGCGCGGTGATGACGGCCACGTTGGCGGTTACATTGTCGAACGCGGCATGCCCGGATTTGATCCGCAGTTCATAGCCGGCAAGACCGCCTTACGGGTTGTCCAGAACGCGCAAATCTCGCTTCAGAACGTGCGAGTGCCGATTGAGAACAGATTGGTCAACACCCACACGTTTCGCGATACCGAAAAGGTCCTCATGGCATCACGCTTCGTGGTCGCGTGGGAGGGTATCGGTGCCGCGATTGCCGGCTACGAAACCGCGTTGGCGTATGCGCAACAGCGCAAGCAGTTCGGCATGTCACTGAGCAGTTACCAGCTCGTTCAGGACAAACTGTCGAACATGCTCGCTGACATTACCAGCAGCCTGTTCATGACCGTCCGGCTGAGCCAGCTCATGGACGAAGCAAAGGCGACGATGCCGATGGTGTCGTTGGCCAAAATGAACAATGTCAGGCATGCCCGCCGCATTCTCGCGGACGCGCGCGACATCCTCGGTGCAACGGCATCGTGCTCGACTACCACATCGCGCGGCATCTCTGCGACATCGAAGCAATTTATACGTACGAGGGCACCGACACCGTCCAGTCACTGCTCGTGGGCGCCGACCTCACCGGCCACGAGGCGTTCGTTCAAATTCCAGCGCACAGGTAATCTCATGACCAATACACCACCACTGCTCCAGGGTCTGCACGTTGTCGATCTGGCAAGCTGGATCGCCGGGCCAGCCGCAGCGACCGTTCTCAGTGACTTCGGCGCAGACGTTATAAAAGTCGAGCCACCCGGAATCGGCGATACCTATCGCTACTTCAGCCAGTTGCCGCTCAGCCCGCACGTTGCTGGATCAGCCTTCAACTACTCGTGGCAGATGGATAACCGGAACAAGCGCAGCATCGCCTTGAATCTCAAAAGTGCCGCGTCCAGACCGGTTCTCGAGCGTCTGGTCAAGTGGGCCGACGTGCTGGTGACGAATTTTCCGCCGCCAGTGCGCACCAGGTTTGGCCTGGACTATGACCAGCTGGCGGCACTGAATCCGCGCTTGATCTACGCCGACATTACCGGCTTTGGTGAAATCGGCCCCGACGCGGCCCAGCCCGGATTCGACGTCACGGCGTACTGGGCGCGTAGCGGATTGATGGAAGCGACTCGATCCCGCGGCGCGGCGCCCGTGCCGAATGTGCCAGGTGCAGGCGATCACGCGACGGCGATCAGCCTGTACGGCGGGATTATGACCGCCCTGTACCGCCGCGAACGCACCCGGCCAGGGCGCTCGGGTGACAGCCTCGTTGATCGCGGAAGGCGCCTGGGCCGCGGGGTGCTTCCTGTCAGGAGTGCTCGCGGGCGGCGCTACGCCGCTGCCGCCAGACCGTCTCTACCCGGCGAATGCACTCACCAATGTCTACCGCACGGGCGACGACCGCTGGCTCCTGCTCGTGTTCGCCAATGAAGACAAAGAGTTCCCACTGTTCCTGCAGGCGATTGGTCACCCGGAGGCGGCTACCGATCCGCGCTTCAAGGACGCCGCGAGTCGGCTCGCCAACCGCGACGAGATTGTCGCGCTGTTGGATGCGGAGTTCGCAAAGCGGCCGCTCAGGGACTGGCGTGAGCTGTTTGCTTCCGCCAATCTCACCGCCGGTGTCGCGCAAACCTTCGACGAAGTCGCAAGCGATCCACAGTTCATTGCCAACCACATACTGGTGCCCATTGACGATGGCAGCGGGCAATCACGCCTGACGATCGACAGTCCGGTGCACCTGGACCAGGAGCCGAAGGTGGCTCCGCGTCATGCCCCCCGAGATCGGCGAGCACACCGACCAGATTCTCGACGAGCTAGGCTTCGGACGGGCAGGCTGTCGCGACGCTGCGTGCCGCTGGCGCGATCGCGCGCGCAGGTCAGGAAAGACAGGCCGCCTGAGCCGTTGGTTAGCCCGCAGCAGGGGAGCAACTGTGCCTGTGGCGCAATAGCTACAGACTCTCGCGACGGCAGCGCTTAACCTTCACCAGCCTCAAGTGGTCGCCGACCGCGGGTACCGCGAGCACTGAACCGGTGGTCTCCGTCAGGGAGACGGCAATCCGCGGTGAGCCAACTGCGCTGGCCGAGCGTGCAGCACGATCCGTCGGCCCTCACGATGGATCGCGCCCCGCGCCTCGAGCTGCGCCAGCGCACGCGTCACCGTCTCGCGGCTTACCCCGATCTGCTGTCCGAGGCGGGCGTGCGACCAGCGGCCGGGTACGGCGTGGCTTGCAGCTCGGCCTGGCTGGGCTTCGCCTTCGGTCGCCAGTGACTCGATCAACAGGAGCAGGCGCTCGTCGAGCGCACCGCGGCAGCATCCGAGACGCCGCTCCAGGCGCTGGAGCCGCGCCGCCAGGCGGAGTGCGAGCGCGCGCAACTGGTCAGGCTGGTCGGCAACCTCAGCCAGGAAGCTGGCCGCATCGATCACGCGCAGGCTTCCATCGCTCAGGGCGACGGCACGCATGCCCAGGTAGGGCATGCCCACCAGGGCCGAGACGCCAAGCAGGTCAGCCGGCCCGAGCACGTCGAACTGCACCGTGCGACCACCGTCCGTCACCAGCGAGACTTCGAGCTGACCCGAGACAACGCGGCCGACCTGGCTGGAGGGCAGGTCACCGCTCAGCACAAGCTCGCCTGACCTGAACGGCTGCACACCTTGTCGCACCGGCCACGCAGGCTCGCACGGACGATGCCCGGTCAACGGCGTCCGACCGTGACTGCGGGCGAGTGTCTCGGGGCGCGCGCGGATCAGCTGAGCCAGGCCAGCCTGCGTCAGCGCCGGCGGTTCGCCGCGCAGGCACGTCGCCAAACGCCGTTCCACGTCTGCCAGGCGCTCCAGGACCGGCAGCAGATTCACGTCCCTGAACAGACCGGCGGCCAGCGCGAACCGCTGCGCCAGGGCACCGGCCACGAGGCCGAGCAGCGCCCGGTCGGAGGGCAACCGCTCCAGGACGCGCCCGGCGGGCAAAGCCCAGGCTTCGATGCGCGTCGTGGCCTGGGCAAACTGCTCGTGTCGGCTGTTGCCGAGCAAGGGCGCGAGCCCGACGATGTGGCCTGGTCCAACAATCGCGGTCACTGCCTCGCGGCCATCTTCATCGAGGCGGAAGATCCGGGCTTGCCCGCGTCGGAGCAAGAAGATCGTGTCGGCCGGGCAATCGGCCTCAATGAGAAAAGCACCGCGCGCGAACACGCGCGGACCGCCGAAGGAAATGCCGACTAACGAAGCTCCGGCCATGCCTCAGCCAACAGACGGCCCGTCTCGTCCTCGCCAAAATTTGTCACGCACAGTCGTAGCGCGTGGCTCACCACGTGCGCCAGATCAGCGCTCGGCGTCGCGGGAAGCAGCCCCTTCAGCGAGCCGTCAGCCATGACGTCGGCTCCGTTGAGCGACGGCAGGTCACGTTTGGCAAGGGTAAGCGCCAACGTGAGCAGCGCTTGTGCATGGTACGGGCCAGGTAGTCGCGGCCCCAGCGCCATGGCAAGTGGGCACAGCAGCGTGGCCCCGCCGCCGTATCGAGCGACGCACCGTCCAGCCAGATCGTCCGCATTGGAGGCCATGCCTCCAAGCATCGCCGCCGCCCAGTGCGCCCATATTGACGGAGGTCACCAATTCGAACCGCGGGTGCATTCGGTGACGAAGATCAATCCGGTTGGCCGCGCGTGGCTGCATGCTGTGAACAACAAGGAGGCATCCCCATGCAAGCACGGGAGGTTGTACACAACGAGGTAGTCCGCTTTGGAGCGCATGACCCGGAAGAACCGTCGCCCGAGTCCATTCCCGCGCGAGTCTTCCTCCAGCCCATCGCCCCACCGTCGATTCTGGGGCTGTACGGTTTCGCTGGCGCGACGTTCATCGTAGCCAGCCACCAGGCTGGCTGGTTCGGCAACGACCGCAGCGCGCTCTTCCTGTTCCCATTTGCCGCCTTCTTTGGCGGATTGGCGCAGTTCCTGGCGGGCATGTGGGCCTATCGGGCGCGCGACGGTCTGGCCACGGCCATGCACGGTATGTGGGGCAGCTTCTGGATGGCCTACGGCGTTCTCAACCTGCTGTTCGCGACGGGCACACTGGTCGAACCCAGGCCCGCCTTTCCCGAGCTGGGCTACTGGTTCATCGCCCTGGCGGCGATCACCTGGGTTGGCGCGCTGGCCGCACTGGCCGAAAACGGCGTGCTCACGGCCGTGCTCGGATTCCTGGCGGCTGGCTCGACGGTGAGCGCCTACGCATTCCTGGTCGGCGCGGAAAACTGGGCGCGCATCGGCGGCTGGTTGTTCCTCATCGCCGCCGTCGTGGCCTGGTACCTGGCGAGCGCGATGATGCTCGAAGGTACCTGGAAGCGGATCGTGCTGCCGCTCGGCAAGTACGCTCGGGCGGCAAATACGCCGGGGACAGCCGTCACCCGGCCGATTCAGTACGCGCACGGCATGCCCGGCGTCAAGGTCGGCCAGTGAGCCAGACCAGGCAGGCGCGTGGGCATCTGACCCACGTCCAGGAACAGCGGTTCCGAGTCGCGACGACGGACGGTCCAAGTTTGCTGCTGACGCTAGCCCATGACGCGCCGGTGGATGCCAGCGATCTTCAGCGGTGGCTGCGAGAGCGCGCCACGGTTGTGGTCGAGTACGAGGGGGAACCGGGTCTGGACTCCGGCATGGCTCGTGCGGTGCGTCGCGCATGAGCCGCTTGCAGGAGGCGCTGCGCGACTGGTCGATTCCGCGCCAGCTGCTAGGCCACAGCCCGTTCAGCACGGCCGCCGAGTCGGAGACCTCGCGCCGCACCCGCCCTCGCCTGGACCAGGCGGACAGGGTCGGCACCAGCATCTGCCCGTACTGCGCCGTCGGCTGCGCGCAGTTAATCTACGCCAGGGGCGACGACGTCATCCATGTCGAGGGGGACCCGCGCAGTCCAATCAATCAGGGCACGTTGTGCCCCAAGGGAGCCGCCACGATCGGCTGGATGCTCAGCCCGCAGCGATTGACGAAAGTCAAGTACCGCGCGCCGTACGCGGACCGATGGGAAGAAAGGTCACTCGACTGGGCGATGCAGCGGATCGCCGACCTGGTCAAACAGACGCGCGACGACACCTTCGTCCGTAGCCTGCCCGACGGCACCACCGTCAACCACACGCTGGCGGTTGCCGAGCTGGGCGGCGCTACGTGTGACAACGAAGAGAATTACCTGATCAAGAAGCTGCTCGGCGGCGGGCTGGGCATGGTCTTCATCGAAAATCAGGCACGCATATGACACAGCTCGTCGGTGCCCAGTCTGGGCGCCACGTTCGGCCGCGGAGCCGCGACCACCGCACAGTGGGACACTGCCAACGCCGACTGCGTGGTGATCATGGGCTCCAACATGGCCGAAAACCATCCGATCGCGTTCCGGTTCGTACTCGCGGCCAAGGAACGCAACGGCGCGACGATCATCCACGCCGATCCGCGCTTTACCCGCACCTCGGCGCTGGCCGACATCTATGCGCCGGTGCGGGCAGGAAGCGATATTGCCTTTCTGGGCGGGCTCATCAACTACATCCTCAACAGCGAGCGGTGGCACGCCGAGCCATTCTTCAAGGAGTACGCGCTCAACTACACCAACCTGGCCACGATCATCAGTTCCGACTTCCAGGATCCGAGCGAGCTGGACGGGCGGTTCTCCGGCTGGCAGGTGGACAAGAACGCCTACGACATCACCTCCTGGCAGTACCAGGGCGAGAGCGTGCCATCTCCGCTCGCGGAACACTACACCAGGACGGGTGAGTCTTTCAGCGAAAGGGTTGGCAGACTGTCGCAGGGCCCGGCACCGAGCGACCCCACGCTGCGCGACCCCAACTGTGTGTACCAGGTCCTGAAGCGGCATTACGCCGCGTACACGCCGGACATGGTCGAGCGAATTACAGGCTGCCCACGTGAGACGTTCGTGACGGTTGCCGAGACACTCCTGCGTAACTCCGGGCCAGACCGCACATCCGCCTGGTGCTACGCCGTCGGCTGGACGCATCACACCACCGGCGTACAGATGATCCGCGCGGCCGCCATTATCCAGGCGCTGCTGGGCAACGCCGGTCGTCCCGGTGGTGGCATCCTGGCGCTGCGCGGCCACTGCAGCATCCAGGGCAGCACCGACATCCCGACCCTGTACAACCTGCTGCCCGGGTATCTGCCTCAGCCGACCGTCCTCATGCCGCACAAGACCTTCGAGCAGTATCTCGAGAGCGAGAACTCCGGCACCGGTTACTGGGCCAACTTCCCGAAGTTCGCGGTCAGCCTGTTGCGCGCCTGGTACGGCGAGCACGCCAGCGCCACGAATGGCTGGTGCTTCGACCACGTGCCGAAGATCGTCGGCGATCACTCGCAGTTGCCCATGATGCTGGCCATCCGCGACGGCACCATCAAAGGCCTGCTGCTCATCGGCCAGAACCCGGTGGTCGGCGGCCACAACACGCACATGATCCGCAAGTCGCTGCCCAACCTGGACTGGCTGGTCGTGCGCGAGATGTTCGAAAACGAGACCGCCTCGTACTGGTACCGGTCACCCGAGGCCTTGAGCGGTGAGCTGCGGGCGCGGGACATCAAGACCGAGATCTTTCTGCTGCCGGCGGCATTGCCCGGCGAAAAAGAAGGCACCTTCACCAACACGCAGCGCCTGATCCAATGGCACGACAAAGTGGTCGAGCCGAAGCACGACATCCGCTCCGACCTGTGGTTCTTCTACCACCTGGGCCGCCGCTTGAAGGAGCTGTATGCCGACAGCACCGACCCCAGAGACGAAGCGATTCAGCACCTGACCTGGGATTACCCGACCAGCGGCCGGCTGGAGGAACCATCGGCGGAAGCTGTGCTCAGGGAGATCAACGGCTACACCTGGCCCGAGCGGCAGCAGATCCCGCGTTTCGCCGATCTGAAGGACGATGGCTCGACCGCGTGTGGCTGCTGGATCTACACCGGCGTGTACCCGGCTAACGATCACAATCAGGCTCGCTCCCGCAAGGCTGACGGCCCTGACGGTCCGGGCACTCACCTGGGCTGGGGCTTTGCCTGGCCGGCGAACCGCCGTGTGATGTACAACCGGGCGTCCGCCGATCCATCTGGCAAACCCTGGTCCGAGAAGAAGAAATATGTCTGGTGGGACGCCCAGCGCAAGAAGTGGGTTGGCTACGACGTGCCCGATTTTCCGCCGGACAAAGCGCCCGACTACACACCCGACTGGTCCAGCAAGCCGAGCGGGATGGAGGCCATCGACGGTCGGTCGCCATTCATCATGCTCGTCGATGGACGCGCCCACGTGTTTGCTCCATCGGCGCTGAAAGACGGTCCACTGCCGACCCACTACGAGCCGGTTGAGTCGCCCATTCGCAACCCGCTGTACGCCCAGCAGGACAACCCGGCCGCCAAGAAGTGGGAGCGCGACGACAACTCGTATCACGCGGTGGGTGACCCGCGCTACCCGTACGTCATCACCACCTACCGGTTAACGGAGCACCACTCCGGAGGCATTCCCACGCGCATGGTGCCCTCGACAGCCGAGCTGCAACCGGAAGGCTTCGCCGAGCTGTCGCCGGAGCTCGCCCACCAGTTGGGTATCAACAACCTGGATTGGATCGTCATCTCCACTGCGCGCGGCGAGATCGAGACGAAAGCGCTCGTGACCGAGCGGCTGCGACCGCTGGACCTCAACGGGCAACGCATCTACCAGGTCGGCCTGCCGTGGCACTTCGGCTGGCAAGGCTACGCCACGGGCGACATCGCCAACGTGCTGTCGGCCATCGTCGGCGATCCGAACACGACCATCCACGAGGGCAAGGCTTTCACCTGCAACGTACGCGCGGGGCGACTGCGATGAGCAGCGTGCTTCATCCACCACCCGTACCGGCGCGAGCCCTGGACTACCAGGATTCTATGCTGAGCGAGCCAATCCCGGATGAATCGGAGCTGACCGCGGACGTCCGGATCCGACCTGGCCGGACCTTTGGCTTCTTCACCGACACCAGCCTGTGCATCGGCTGCAAAGCGTGCGAGGTGGCGTGCAAGGAGTGGAACCTCATTCCGGCGGACGGCATCGGTCTGACTGGCCACAGCTACGACAACACGACGCAGTTGTCGGCGACCACGTGGCGGCACGTCGCGTTCGTGGAGCAGCCGCGCGAGACGTCACCACACGCGTTTCAGAGCAACTGGCTGATGCTGAGCGACGTGTGCAAGCACTGCGCGCGCGCCGGATGCCTGGAAGCCTGTCCGACGGGCGCGCTGTTCCGTACCGAGTTCGGCACAGTCGTCGTCCAGCAAGACATCTGCAACGGCTGCGGCTACTGCGTGCCAGCCTGCCCCTTTGGCGTGGTGGATCTGGACAGGCACGACGGCAAGGCACACAAGTGCACATTGTGCTACGACCGATTGAAGGGTGGCTTCGAGCCGGCCTGCGCCAAAGCCTGCCCGACCAACTCGATCCAGTTCGGGGACCTGGAGGATCTTCAGAAGCGCGCCACGCAGCGGGTCGAATGGCTCCACGCGCAGGGTGTAGCCGCGGCATCCCTTTACGGCGCCCCCGGTACGCCGGGCGCAACCGGCGGGATTGAGGACCTGCACGCGTTCTTCCTGTTGACCGAGCGGCCCGAGGTGTACAACCTGCCAGCTGCGCCGACGCTGCCTTCGACGCGCGTCCTACCCGGGTTTATCAGCGGCCTGGCGACCATGGCCGGCCTGGCGCTGGCAGCTGCGTTCACCCTGAGCCGAGGGCGGCGTGACTGAAGGACTGGCAGCACCGACACCGGGTACACCCCCACAGCCGCGGGCGCCGTACGGCCGCCATCGTAGCCGTGAAATCGGGGCGGTGCCCGCCGACGCGCCGGTTCCAAGCTACTACGGACTGCCGGCGGTCAAACGCAGTCATTACGGCTGGCTGATTGTCAGCTACTTCTTCGCCGGTGGCCTGGCCGGCGCAGCCCAGTTGATCGCGACGCTGTTCGATCGGACGGGTACCCACCTGGATCGGTCGGTGGTGCGCTCCGGTCGGTATGCCGCGCTGATCGGCGTGCTGATTGGGCCGCTGCTGTTGATCAGAGACCTGCACACGCCCAGTCGCTGGTACAACATGCTGCGCATCTTTCGGCCAACCTCGCCGATGTCGATTGGCAGTTGGACCCTCGCCTCGTTCGGCATGCTGAGCGGCCTCACGGCGGCCTGTCAGGCCCTGGACGACATCGGCTATCGCCGCTTTCGTCCAATCGCCACACTGCTCGGAGTGCCAGCGTCGGCATCAGGCATGCTGATGTCCGTGTACACGGGCGTGCTGTTGTCGTCGACCAGCACTCCGCTGTGGTCCGTGGCGTATCGCCAGTTGCCAGCCTTGTTCGGCGCGACTGCCTTCTCCAGCGCCACCGCCGCGCTGTCGGCGGTGCTGACGGTCGTTCGTGCCCCACGGTCCGCCCTCGAGAAGCTGGACCGGCTCGCGCTGGCAGGCGCGGTCGCACAGCTAGCGCTGGTCTTTGCCACCGAGCAGCAGTGGAAGCGCAGCGGCGTGGCCGGCCCACTCGAGGCAGCCGACCTGCGGTCCGCACATCGCCTGGTTGTGCTCGGGTTGGGCATCCTCGGACCGCTGGCGGTGCACACGGTCCAGACCTTGACTGGTCGGCGTTCACCGTTCATTGCAGCTCTGGCAGCCATCGGCGTGCTCGCGGGTGCGTATGCCGAGCGGGCCGTGATCGTCTTCGCCGGAAACCGATCGGCCGACCGCCCGGACGACTACTTCCGCACAGCCGGTGCGGTGGGAACGCGTGACCGAGACGGCTGAAGCGCTGGCCGCAGCCTCCATCGCCGACCTCCGGCACGCGCTCGACCGCCCTCCGTCGGAGGTGAGCAGCGACATGGACCGGGTCGAGCAAGGGCTCGCGCGTCTGCGAGATCGGCTCATCGACGGCCTCCACCGCGCGCCTGCCGGTGCTGACCGCACCGCGCTGGACCGCGTTAATGCCGTACTCAGTCTCGTGGTCGCGGTGGAGTATCCCGCGGCAGGCATCCAGCGCGATCTGGTGACGCAGGCGCACGACGCATTGCATGACCTGGTGCGCAGCGGCGCCCTCGCCGGCCGCTGACGCACCGGATCGATCTTCGCAACGGCCTGTCAGACTAACGCTGCTTCGGGACGGGCGAAGGCTTGCTCGCTGGCTCGCCGCTAGGCGGCGCGGCGAAGGAGCTCCTGGCGTTGGCGCGGGTGACGGATGACGGGGAGGTGCACTCGCGCGGTGCGGGTGGCTCACCGCGTTATGCAACACGGCGTCAGCCGACCGCGGGCCCAACCGCGTCGAGCACGACGCGAAGGGCGGCCCGCGCGTGCTGACCACCCAGTACGTGTCACTGCCCTGAGATCCATCATTGTCAGGCTCGGAGTCTGACCCCCGCTCGACCCCGAGGGAACGACGGAGGGCCCGTATGGCGGTGAGTGCTGTGTGTGCCTCCCTTTCATTGAGCCGGTCGATTAGCGCATGCAGATCCGGCTTGACCTCAGCGTCATCGAGGTCATCGACCAGCTTGTGCAACTGCTGCCGAACGCTCATACAGGTCCTGTTGCTGCAGAGCAGATACCAGAAGCTGTGACGCCGGCAGCGGGTTGGGAGCACACCAGGAACGCGGTCCCCGCGACACGGTAGCTCACGTGTGCTGATCGACCACGGCACGTGAAGACTCCTCGCTGTCTGCACCGGGTTCAGCACATCTTGAGGATGCGCGCGATGCTCCCGCCGGCGGTCTCATACAGCGCGCGATTCGACGGTCTGGGTGTCGGGCTGGGCATGACTACGGCGTACTCGATGCCAGCGGCGTCCTCGTTGGCGAACAGCTCCGCCAGGGCCGCAGCGCGGTCCGATGCGGACGCGTTGGTGTCGAGATAGACCTCGAAGTCAATGGTCGGCGTTGGCATTGCCACCAGCGTAGCCGACGCTCGCGCACCAG
>CBJLVJ010000020.1:0-12156 GCA_966426465.1 uncultured bacterium
TGCTCATGCCGGCTGTCGAACGCTCATTCTCCCACGGTACCGGTCGGAGCAGGCCGATTTCACGAGAAACGACGAAGACCCCCGCTCAGGACCGGAGCAGGGGTCTTCGCTCGAGAGCACCCCGGCTCAGGACCGGAACAGGGTGCTGGTCAGGAGACGTTGTGGAAGTCAGGCGGTGGTCGATGCCTGGCAGGTAACGCTGGCAGTGCCGAACGGCAGCCTCGCCTGGGCAGTGAAGCGGGTGTCAGTTGCCGAGACGATCGTCACGGTCAGTCCGTTGCGCAGCGTCACGCTCTTACCCTGCAGACTGCTCAGGGTCGCGCTGTCCACGTTGACGTCGGTGGTGAAGGCGAAGGTCCGGGTGAAGGCGCCAATGCTACCGGTGCAGGTCAGGGTTTCCTGAGCAGCGGCGGCGGGCAGAGCAGAGGCCAGTAAAACAACGGCCATGGCCGAAAAGGCGGCGAGTCGGGTTCGCATTGTCTCTCCTGCGGGGTGGAGGGATGTCCGCTGCTACATCGGAGCGGCGGGCGAACCATACTGAGCGCGGCCCAAATGCCTGGTACGGGGAAGTCCGCAAGATCTTTACCGAAGTGTGACCAAACGTTTAAGTACCGCGTTAAGTGGAGATTGGAGCCAGACCAGAACAGTTACGATTCGTAAACTTTGGTCCGTGACATAGCGCGCCTTGCGGCGTTTCGCCGACGCGGGTAACGCGCACCAAGCGTACAGTGGTGCCACGGCGGGCGCTCGCCGCCGCGGGGGTTCGCGCATGTCCTCCCGGGGTGGCAACGTCCGCCGTCACTGGTACCGACAGCCGGGGTTCAGCGCAGCGCGTACGTCGATCCGCGCGGCGTCTTCGAGACCTCGATGCGCACCGGAAACCGCTCGCGCAGGTCCTCCAGGTGGGTGATCACCAGGATCTTCTCGAACTCGGACTCAATCGCCTGAATGGCTTCGACCACGCGGTCGCGACCGTCCTGGTCCTGCGAGCCGAAGCCTTCGTCGACCACGAGTGTCTGCAGCCGTGTACCGGCGCGATGGGCCAGCAAACGTGACAGCGCGATACGAATGGCGAAGTTCACGCGAAAGCCCTCGCCGCCACTGAACATCTCGTAGCTGCGCGTGCCGAGCTCGTCGGAGATCTTGATGTCCAGCGTCTCGATCGTGCCCGCCCCGGAACGTACGTCGCGCTGGGTCTCGAACTTGACGTGCATCCGTCCATCGGTCATGCGCGACAGGATGCGGTTGGCCTCGTCCTCGATCTCGGGGATGGCCGTCTCGATGATCATGGCCTGCACGCCGCGTCGACCGAACGCGTAGGCCAGGTCGCCATAGATGCTCTGCTCGCGCCGCAGCGCGTCCTGGCGCGCCAGGCTCTCGCGCTGCTTGCGCTCGAGAAAGGCGCAGTTGTCCAGCTTGCTCTGGGCGAACAGACACTGGTCACGCGCCTCGTCGCGCGCTCGGCGGGCTTCGGCGGCCTGGTTGTCGAGCTCGGCCAGCCGCTGACGCGCGGTCGCCAGCCCCTGCGTCTGCGCGCGCAGCCGAGCCAGGCGCTGCGCATCGGCGGCGCATTCCTCCTCCATCCGCTGGAGATTGCCCTGCAGCTCGACGATCTGCACATCGAGATGCTCGGCGCTCAGGCGCGCCTGTTCGAGCAGCTGGCGCTCGCGCTCGAACGGTGCCAGCTCGGCCACACGCGCACGCACCACCATATGGCGCTTTTCGTCATACCCAAGCACGCCGATGTCCCGCTCCAGGTGGTGGATCTGCCGCCGCGCCTCCGCGGCGAAGGCCCCTTCACGAAGCAGCCGTTGACGTTCGGCCAGCTCGGCTTGCAGGGTCGAGCCAGTGCGGACCGCTTCCTCGGCCTGTGCGACGGCGCTTTCGGCCTGGGCCAGGCGCCGCAGCACCCCCTCGCGTCCCTGGAGCGCGGTGGCGGCCTGGCTGAGCAGGGCTTCGTCGCGTGCCACCGACGCGTCCAGCTCGCGACAGGTGATTTCAATGGCGCGGAACTCGTCGCGCAGACGCGTGCCCTGGGCGACGTACTCGTCACGCAAACGCTGCTTGTGGCGCGCATCCATCGGCCGCTGGCAGGTCGGACAGGTCGACAGCTCGTCCAGCTCGTCGAGCCGAGCCCGAAGCTCGAGCATGTCTTTCTTCAGCTGCGTATTGACGGTCCGCTTCTCCGCTGCCTCTTCTCGCGCGCGGCCGACCACCGCCTGCAGCTGGGCGTGCTGGGCCTCGATCTGCGTCAGGCCAGCCACCTCGGCCTGAACCGCCTTGAGCTGGGCCACAAGCTCGGCCAGGCGCGAGCCGACCTGGCGCACCTCCGCCAGGCGTCGCTCACGCTGGACGACCTCGCCTTCGAGTCGAGCTTGCTCGGCTGCCAGCGTGCGCATGGCCGCCTCACGCGCACGCTCGAGGGGCAGGTACGCGTGCTGCTTGTGGGTCAACGCGTCGAGCTCGCGCCGCGCCGCGTCCAGCTCAGCGGCAGCCCGTTCGATGTCGGCGCCGCGCGACAGCACTGCCTGGGCTTGCCCACGCAGCGTTTGACGCTCGCGCAGCGCGCCGCCGAGCCGCGCACGATCGATCGAGAATCGCTGCAGGCGGGCCTCGGTTTCGTCGACCTGCTGCTGCAACGATTCGAGCTGGGCGACGCGCTCGCGGGCCTGCGTCAGCTGGTCGTCGAGCCGGCCGAGCTGAGCTTCGAGCGTGGCCAGCTGCGCGCGCAGGCGGTCGATCTCGGACTGGTACTCCGGCCGTCGTGCGATCTCCGCCTCCCAGTCCTGCGCCAATCGACGCTCATCCAGCAGCTGCGCCTCGCGCGCTTTGAAGCGCTCCCTGGCGCGTGCCTCCAGCTCGTCGTAGTAGCCGAGCTCCAGAATTTCGGCCAGGATCCGCTTGCGCTCCGCGGGCGAGTTGGTCGTGAACGTATCGGCGCGGCCCTGCTGGATGAACGACGAGCTGGTGAACGTCTCGTAGCTCATCCGCAGCGTCCGCTCGATCAGCCGCTCGGTCTCGGTAACCGAGCGCTCGGTGAGCGGCTTGTAGCCGCCATCCGCCAGGATGGCGAACTGCAGGTCCGAGTAACCGGTCCTGCCGCGCCGTTGGC
The DNA here is from genome assembly GCA_966426465.1 of uncultured bacterium. Lineage (GTDB taxonomy): Bacteria > Chloroflexota > UBA6077 > UBA6077 > CF-72 > CF-72. Next base: position 3,113 of record CBJLVJ010000020.1, read on the forward strand.
GCTTGCGAATGACGCGGTACTGGTGCTCGTCGAGCTGGAATTCGAATTCGACCTCCATCTCGGCGGCGCCGGCGTGAATCAGCTCGTCCACCGAGCGAGCCCGCGCACGACCCCACAGCGCCCAGGTGATCGCGTCGAGCAGCGCCGATTTGCCATGCCCGTTGTCGCCGGTCAGCACCGCCACGTGGATGCCCTCGAAGCTCAGCGGCTCGTGGACGTCGGTATACGACATGAAGTTCCTGACGTTGAGCGTCAGCGGGATCACCGGCTCTGGGCGACCTCCTCCAGCCCGGCGCGCGGCACCTCCCGGGCGTCGCACACCTCCGCTTCTTCGGTCATCAGCGTGCGCGCGAAGCGGATCAGCGTTTCCCGCCGCTGAGGCTCGACGCGCTGATGCTCCAGGTACAGCGCGAGCGCTTCCAGTGGTGCGGCGCGCTGGATGGCTGCGCCGGCAGCGCCCCAGCGACCGCGCGGCGGCCGCCGTCGGCTGGTCCGTTCGAACGGCGCGACGTAGTAGGCGCCCTTGAGCTGGGCACGAATGTCCTCCTCGTGCAGCTCACCTGCCCGCTCGGGCGCGACCTCGATGCGCACACGCACCACCGCGTTGGCGAGCCGGTCCGCCTGCCGGGCAATCGCCCGCACCACGTCCTCGGTCGCGTTGTCGCCCTCGACGGTGGCTTCGATGGTCAGAAACGGGCGGGCCTTTACCGGGCGGAAGTCCCACTTCACGTGAGTCTTGTCGGCGATCTCCACGTAGACCCAGCCCTTGGCCTCGTCCTGCTCGCCGAAATCGACCCGATCGATGCTGCCGGCGTAGACCACCGGCGGATTGCCGTAGGCCATGACCTGCTGCTTGTGGATGTGGCCGAGCGCGACGAAATCCACGCCCGGTAGATCGAACGTCTGCAGGTCGTACATCGGGTCCTTGCCCATCGTCAGGAGGCGTTCCGCCCCGATGCGCGCGCCGAACAGGTGCGCGTGGCCGACCACGATGCTCGGCAGGTCGGGGTCCAGCGCCTCGGCCTCGACGCGCAGCTTGGCCCGGTTCAGGTCGATCATGGCCTGGTTCAGCTCGGCGATGGAGTGGTTCTTGAATTCGGGCTGGGCGAGCACCGCGCTGCGAACCGACCACGGAAAGGCCAGCACCTGCACCGGACCGACGCGCGTCTGAACCAGGTGGGTGCCGATGGCGCGCGCCACGGTCACGTTCGGGATCTCGAGCGCGCGGAAGATGTCCACACTGGTGGCCCGCCCGGCGGACAGCGGAATGTCGTGGTTGCCCGCGACGATGACCGTCTGGATGCCGGCCGACGCCAGCCGGTGCACCCGTGTCGCGAACTCGCGCTGGTGCGTCGGCGTCGGATCGCGGGTCTTGGAGATGTCGCCGGCGACCACGACCAGGTCGACCGAGGCCTGGATCGCCCCGTCGATCGCCTGATCGAGTGAGTTGAGGAAGTCGTGCAGGCGCTGGTTGAGCCCGGTTTCGGGGTTGATCCGCCCGTAGTTCTCCATGCCGATGTGGGTGTCGGCCAGGTGGGCGATCCTGAGCGGTGCCGAGCCTCTAGACATCCGAGCCGAAGATCTCCTCGTAGCGGCGAGCGCGCGAGAGCATGACCGCGCCATCGTCGGCGCCGACTGCCGCATAGAACGTCGGATCGTACTTTCGGGTGCGGACCATCATCGGCATCGGCACGGCATGGCCGAGCACCAGCGCCTGCTCGCGCGAGTCCAGCGTCGCCAGCACGGTGCGCAGGTGCGAGCCCCCGCTCACCCCGGTGAAGATCGCGTCGATGTCGCGCTCGTCGTTCAGCTGACAGGTGATGCGCGTGCCGATCTGCGACAGCACTTCCGCGTCGATCCCGCTCGGTCGCTGATCCACCACCAGCAGCGTCACGTAGAACTTGCGCAGCTCACGGGCAATGGTGCCGAAGGTGGTCTGGCGCGCCGCGTCGGAGTTGAGGAACTTGTGGGCTTCCTCGATCGTGATCATCAGCGGCCGCGGTCGGTCGCCTTCATCTTTGGTGTTCCAGTAGCGCTCGGTTTTTTTGACCCACAGCTCGTGGAGCCGGCGGGTGATGACGTTGGCCGCCAGAATGTAGGCCAGCAGGTTGCGCTGGCGTCCGAACTCGAGCACGACGTGCTGGCCACGCTCGAGCTGCGCGATCACCTGGTCGAGCGTCGAGCGGTCGAGCGACCGTTCGACGAACGGGAGCCGATCGATCATGCGGAGCTTGCTGCGCAGGGCGCTGAGCGACGCGTGATTGCCGCCTTCCTGGTTGGCGAACTGGGTGAGCTCCTCGCCGCTCATGTCGAGCAGCCGCGCCACCCAGTCGAGGCCGAGTTTGTCCTCACACAGCGCTGCTGATTCGACGGCCGTGCGGTGCAGTCGCAGCTCGTCCTGCAGCAGCGCGATGTCGGCCACCGAGATTTCTCGCAGGGCAATCTTGATTTCCCCGGACGGTTTGACGCCTCGCCCGCGCGACGACTCCATGTCCAGGGTGTAGACAGCCACCCGACCGCCGAACAGCTGCGACAGACCTTTGACCTCGGTGCCCTCCTCGTTTTTGGCGCTCCAGCCGTACTCCGAGTGCATATCAAAGATCAGGTTGACCGCCGCGCCCGCTTTGATGACGCCGCACAGCAGGAGTCGGGTGAGGAAGCTCTTACCCGTGCCGGATTTGCCGAAGATGCCGTTGGAGCGCTCGACGAAACGTCGCAGGTCGAGGCACACCGGCACCTCCATGTCGATCGGCTGGCCGATCTGAAAGTGGTGCTTGCCGTCGTCGCGACCGAACACACGCTCGAAGTCGGCCAGCGTCGCTTCGGACACGCTCGAGAAGTGGGGTGGGATGGTGCGGGCCGGCCGCGGCACCAGATCCGCCTCCTCGAACTCAACGTCGGCGGCGAGGTTGGCCAGCATCAGCTCTGGCTTGAGCTTGACCAGGCCGTAGGTCGTCGTCCCACTGAGCACGTGGCGCAGAAACGCGTCCACCGCGCCCGGATCGCCGGGCGGGTCGCGCAGCACGTCGGCGTTGGCCGAGTCGAGCTGAACGTCGGTGACCAGGCAGAAATACTCGTACTTCTGGCCGACGATCTTGACGAACTTGCCCAGTCGCACGTCCTCAATCGGAACGGCTGGATCCAGTCGGGCGGACAGGCCCTCGGCGACCGAGCCCGCCACCAGCAGCGCCAGGCGACCGGTCACGGGACCTCGACGGGCGCCAGACAGCGGCGCAGGATCGCGGTCAACCGGCCGTAGTCGGCGCGCAGGAGCTGCGCCAGCTCGCGGCCGGCCTGTTGCAGAAACTCGCCGCCGTCGGAGTGCTCGGCGGCGGTCGAGCGCAGGTTCGCAGCCAGCAGCTCGTCGACGGGCAGGTCCGCCGCGTTGAGCAGCGCCTGAAGGTAGTCCAGCTCTTTCGTGAACTCGCGGACGGTACCAGCGTGGCAGGTAAAAACGGAGTAATGCAGCCGCGGCGGCCTGGGCGGCAAGAACTGGTAGGCCTTGCCAGCGTGTTCCGCGAAACCCACCACGAGCGCACGAAATGTCGTGCGCAGCACCAGCGGGAGGTCGGGATTTTCCGCGTAGATCCGCTCGTCGCGCACGTCGCCGTGTCCGCGCATAATCGCCCGCGAGCCGGGGTCGATGCCCGCCGTCTGGACGTGGCCTACCACGCCGTAGATCGTGAGCGCCTCGTCGGCGGCGACCTCGACGAACGCGCCGAACGGCGGCGCCGAGTCCAGCTGCAGGGCTTGCGCGAGGAACTCCGTCGTTGACGCCTCCACCACCTCGCCGACCAGGCGCGGCGGCCCGCTATCGACGGCGACGCCGTTGGTGGTCATACGGTCCTGACCTGCTTGCGGGCCAGTTTCGCTGATGGCCGGGCCACCACCCCGTGACGAGCCAGCTCCTGCTGCACCAGCGTATCCAGCACGCTGCGATCGCCGAGCGAGACGACCGCGCGGTCGTCGGCGCGGGCCAGCACGGCCGGGTAGCCGAAGCCTTTGCTGCACTGGTCGACCAGCACCGCGTGGAGCAACGCCAGCAGGTGCGTGTCGCGGGCAACCCACTCGGGCACTTCGACGCGCGCGATCTCGTCGCCGGTGGCGAACAGGAAGAAGTACGCGCGGTGGACACCGTAGTACGGGTCGTGCACGTTCGAGCGCACGCGGAACAGGCCGGACCGCTGCCACTGTTCGAGGCCGCGTCCGACCAGCTGCGCGTCGCTGAGACCGCGCAGGGCACACGCGTGCGCGCCGCGGCACACCTGGCACACCAGCGGCGTGCTGCCGCACACGGCGCGGAACAGATGCACCAGGTCGATGCCGCGCGACCTGCTCGCGTACGCGGCTACTGGAACCCGCGCGCGGCGCAAACGTTCGAGCTGGGCGACGAAATCGGTGTAGAAGCGCGCGCGCAGAAAATCGCGCGGGCGTTCCTCCAGCACCGAGAACAGCAGCGTGCCGTCCACCAGCGCAACCGCGGGCACGCTGCTGGAATGGCCCTCCAGAAGGTCGACCTCGGCTTCGGCCAGGTCCGCCAGCGCGCGGACCTCGGCCACCGTGCGCAGCGCGTCGAGGTGGCGATCGCGCATAGGCACCTGGCGGCGCGGATCGCGCGGGTCGGTGATGAACAGGTCGTCGTCGGTGTAGCCAAGCGTCGAGACGCTGCGCAGCTCGACCTCGCGCTCGGGCTGGCCGTACGGGATGCGCACGCGCCCGACGTTGATCAGGTAGAAGTCGCCGCCGCCGCCATGGCGGTCGGGGTCGATCTCGGCGCCGTCGGTGGCCATGGCCGTGTAGCTGGCCGGCCGCGGCGGCGCCGTCGCGCGTTCGTCGAGCGGACCGGTCGGCACCGCCACCCGCTCGTGGACCGACTCGGCCAGCTCGGCCAGCTCCTGCCAGCGATCGCACCAGTCGGCGAGCACGTCCTCGAGCAGGCGCAAACGGTTGTGCTCGTCGATGCGCCGCTGGGCGAGCAATTCGCCCATCTGACGGACCTGGCCGCTCAGCTCCAGCAGATCGAGGGGCATCGGATCGGTCAGGCTGCGTCGGTCGTCCGCCAGCTTCCCAGTGAGCCGACGTCTTCGAGGTGCCGAACGTCGGAGAGCTGCACCAGCCTGAGCCCTCGCGTGGGGGTCCACTCCAGGCGGGAGATCTGGCAGTTGTCGACGCGCTGCTCGAGCCACAGGTCGTCCAGCGTGCCGCCCATGGCCGAGATCAGGATGGCCTGGCCGATGGCGCCGTGCGAGATCACCACCACCGTCTGGCCGGCATACCCCGGCGTGCCTTCGGCGAGTGTCTGGCCAGCGTGCGCCGGCATGCGTTCGGCGAAAAACGAAAGCGCGCGTGCCTGCGCCTCGGCGAGCGTCTCACCCCGTGGCAGCCGCATGCCGGCCGGCCGCGTGGCCCACGCTTCCAGGCCGCCTGGAAACTCGGCGGTGATTTCGGCGCGGCTCTTGCCGGTCCAGGCGCCGGTGTCGATCTCGCGCAGCCGGCGGTCCGCCGTCACCGGCAGGGTGTGGACCGCCGCCACTTCCCGCGCCGTGTGCAGCGCGCGGCCCAGATCGCTGCTATAGATGGCCGCGATCGGCTCGTCGGCCAGTGCGCGCGCCAGCTCGCGCGCCTGCGCCAGACCGCGTTCGGTCAGCGGCGAATCCGACTGGCCCTGCCACCTGCCTTCCACGTTGAAAACGGTCTCGCCATGCCGCGCCAGCAGAATACGAACAGGTGTTCCAGCCGCCATCTTCGCCAGTATAGGCCCCCACGCTCAGGCTGTACGCCGGCTAATACAGAGTGCGAAGGTCGCCGACGCGTCGGGTGATCTTGTGCTCGTCGGTGTAGTTGACCAGGGCCAGCGTGTACTTACGCGAGGCGTCCAGCAGGTCGCGCACCTGGGCCACCGTGCGAGGACCGTGCTGCTGGATGTCCTCGCGGATGCGGCCCACGATACCAGCCAGCGTCTCGTGGTCGTACAGCAGGCCGGCGGCGACTTCGACGAGACGATTCTGGGCGATGAGCGCGTCCAGCAGCTCGGGTGAGACGCCCAGCTCGGTCTCCAGCTCGGCGCGGTCCGGCGGCGAGACACCCGCCTCGCGCAAGACCGTCACCAGTTGCCCAACCTGGCGTTCCTGCTCGGCCGAAAACTGCACCGTGTGCGAGGCCAGGCGCACGAACGGACCGTCTTCCGCCGCCACGCCCTGCGCCTTGAGCGTCTCGAGCTCGCGCACGAACAGCCGCGGCTCGGCGCCCAGCCGCGTCCGTAGCTCCTCTTTGGGGAGGCCGCGCCGCAGCGGATAGCCGCGGTGAAAATTGGCGAGAATCGCCGCGACCTGGTCCGACAGGCGCTGCCAGCCGGCGGACGAGACCACGAAGGCGCGCCCATCCAGCCGCACCGAACCGTTGGCGTGGTCGAGCAGCAGCACCTGGCTGGCGGCGACCAGGCGGCCCAGTGCGGCGCGCGCCTCGGCCGCCGCCAGGCCCGTCCGCTGCACCAGGCTATCGACGTCGGTCGGCTCGCGCACGCGCAAGCGCTCGAGCACGATCTCGTCGGGCGTGCCCTGGGCCAGCACTTCGAGCTGATGGAGCACGGTGGACTGGCGGCGTCGATGCCGACGCGCGTGCGGCTCGACAATGCTGCCACCGCCGATGGTCATGCTCGGTGAGGGCAGGCGCAGCACGAACAGGTCGCCCCGAGCGAGCGCCACCTCGTCCTGCAGCCTGACCTGGACCCAGGCCTCGTCGCCAGGCTGCAGCTCGTCGCGATCCAGCAGCGACAGCTTGCCCAGCGTCTCGGCCGCGCCGGTGTGAAAGCTGACCTCCGCGTTGTGCCGCACCGGATGCGCGTCTCGGATCAGGCGCAGGTGAGCGTCGACAGCGCGGGTCGGCTTGAGACTGCCCGGCGCCGTCAGCACCTGGCCGCGCCGCAAATCCTCGACGGCCAGGCCGCCCAGGTTCACCGCCGTGCGTGTGCCGGCCGGCACCGTCTCCAGCTTCTTGCGGTGACTCTGCAGGCCGCGCACGCGGGTCTTCAGCCCGCCCGGCTGGACTTCGAGGTCCTGGCCGAGGTGCAGCTCGCCGTCGATCAGCGTGCCGGTCACCACCGTGCCGAAGCCTGCCACGGTGAACACGCGATCGACGGGCAGACGCGGCCGACCAGTGTTGGCGCGCGTCCGCTCCTTTGCCAGCAGGTTCTGGATCACCTCTACAAGCTGGTCCAGCCCGACGCGGGTAGTGGCCGAGCACGGCACGATCGGCGCGCCTCGCAGCGACGTGCTACTCAGAAATTCCTCGACGTCGGCCTGGACCAGGTCGAGCCAGTCGTCGTCCACCAGGTCGCGCTTGGTCAGGGCGACCACGCCGTTCGTGATGCCGAGCAGGTCGAGGATGGCGACGTGCTCGCGTGTCTGGGGCATGACGCCTTCGTCGGCTGCTACCACCAGCAACGCGATGTCGATGCCGCCCACCCCGGCGAGCATGTTGTGGATGAAGCGCTCGTGGCCGGGCACGTCCACGATCGATACCTCGACCCCGTTGGACAGCTTCAGCCAGGCGAAGCCGAGATCGATGGTCATGCCGCGCTGCTTTTCCTCCTGCAGGCGGTCTGGATCGATGCCGGTGAGGGCGCGGATGAGCGTCGACTTACCGTGGTCGACGTGCCCGGCCGTGCCGATAACCCTCATAGGCAGCGTTGGGTGGTCAGGGCGAGCAAGCGGTCCTCCTCGGGCAGGATGGCGCGCAGGTCCAGCAGCACGCGATCGGCTTCGATGCGGCCGACGATCGGCGGATCGGCCCGCCGCAGCGCGGCCGCCAGACGGTCCGGCGACGCCGCCTGCAGCGCGACCGCCCAGCTCGGCTGTGTCTGGCCCGGCAACGAGCCGCCGCCGACAGCCGATCGGCTCTCAACCGCCTCCACGCCTACCTGGTCGGCAATGGCGCGGGCGCGCTGCTCGAGCACGTCGGCAGGCGCGGCGATCATGCGCCACACCGGCACCTCGCGCTCAGCCTCGCCCCGCAGATAATGCGCCAGTGTTGCGCCGAGCGCTGCCAGGGTGAGCTTGTCCGGACGGATCGCGCGCATGAGCGGGTGACGGCGCAAACGGGCAACTTCGGCCGCGCGGCCGACGATGATGCCGGCCTGCGGTCCGCCAAGCAGCTTGTCGCCCGAAAACGCTACCAGCGTCACGCCGGCCGCTACGCTCGACTGGACCATTGGCTCGCGCGCAAGGCCGAACCGCGTCGTGTCCAGCAGCGAGCCCGAGCCCAGGTCGTCGACAACCGGCAGCTCGCGGCGGTTGCCGAGCTCGACCAGCTCCGCCAGGCTGGGCTGATGGACGAAGCCCACCTGCAGGAAATTGGACGCATGGACGCGGAGCAGCAGGGCGGTCTGCTCGCCGATGGCCGCCTCGTAGTCCGCGGCATAGGTGCGATTGGTCGTGCCAACTTCGACCAGGCGCACACCAGACTGGCCCATCACGTCTGGAATCCTGAACCCGCCGCCGATCTCCACCAGTTGGCCGCGCGAGATGATCGCTTCGCGCCCCTGGCCGAGCGCCGACAGGATCAGCAGCACCGCGGCGGCGTTGTTGTTGGTGACCAGCGCGTCGTCGGCGCCAGTGAGTCGCTTCAGCAGGTCCGTCACCAGGTTGTGGCGCGAGCCACGCTCACCCTGATCCAGGTCATATTCGAGATTCGAGTAACCCTGAGCCGCGTCATGGGCGGCCTGCAGCGCGGCGGCGCTCAGCGGCGCACGACCCAGGTTGGTATGGATAACCACGCCCGAGGCGTTCAGGACAGGGCGCAGGCGCGGCCGCATCGCGTCGTGCACCCGCTGCTCGACCAGCCGCGGCAGATCATCGAGGCGGAAGGTCCAACCCCCATTCCGGGTGGCGCTCCGCGCTTCCTCGAGCACGTCGCGCGCGGCCTGCAGCGCCAGCTCGCGCGGCAGAGGCTCGAGCAACGGATCACGCAGCAGCCGGTCAACCGACGGCAGGTCCCGCGGCGAGAGCGTTGTGCGAGCCACGGCCAGCGATTCTAGCCAGAAGTCC
>CBJLVJ010000021.1:0-11764 GCA_966426465.1 uncultured bacterium
GACCATCGTGCGTCGGGCGCTGCCTCCCCAATCGAGGTAGTTGAGCCGCAGTCCGTTGGCAGTGACATCGCGTACCGCTGGCAGCACGATCTCCGACGGATTCAGCCCGGCGGCGACGGCAGCGGCGCGCAGACCGTCGAGCGCTTCACGGGATTCCATCCCTAGCATCCTGCCACAGGGCGCACCGCGCGATCGTCCATAATCGGGTGCCCGCATGGCTGATCTCGTTCTGGCGCATAGCTCCGACCTGCATATCGGATTCCCGAGCAGAGATGAGCCGCTCGACGCATTGCGGAGGGTGCTGGCCACCGCGGCCGAGGTCCGCGCAGACATCCTGCTCCTGGTGGGGGACGTCTTCGACAACAACCGCGTGCCTGACGCACTCGTATCCACCGCCGCGCGTATGCTCGCCAGTTCCGGGGTGGAGGTCGTTGTACTCCCAGGCAACCACGATCCGCTGACGGCCGACTCGGTCTACAACCGCACCGCGTTCGCCGACCTGCCACGAGTCCGCATCCTGGGCCGGGGTGCGCCGGCCGGCGAGCAGATTGCATTTGCCGGACTGGATCTCGCCGTGTGGGGGCGAGCGCACTGGGATTACGAGGACATGCAGCCGCTCGTTGACCCGCCGCGGCGCTCGCGCCGCTGGCACGTCGTGCTGGCGCACGGCCACGTCGTCAATGTCGAAGCCGAAACGGAGGCGCGCTCGTGGCTGATTCGGCCGGCCGAGATCGCGGCGACAAACGCAGACTACGTGGCACTCGGCCATTGGGACCGGCAGCGCGAGTGGACGGCTGTGGTGGTGTGGCCGCGTACTACTCGGGCGCGCCGCAACACGCGGGCAGCATCAACGTGGTGCGGCTGGCGGAGGAGGGCGGGGTGCAGGTCCATCGGCGGCGGCTGGCGCCGCGCTGAGGCCCGGAGCTTGGCAGCAGACCGAGCGTGGTTTGCAGCGAAACAGTATACTGTTATATAGTCGTGAGACGTTGTCGCTCGCCCGCCTGCGCGTCCTCGACCTCACCTCCAGCATCGCTGGCGCGTACTCCGCGCGTTTGCTCGCCGACTACGGCGCCGACGTCCTCCGCATCCAGCCCGACCTGGATCAACCAGCCGACTCGCTGTGGGCATATCTGAACTTCAACAAGCGGGGCGCCTGCCTGGACCTGCGCCGACCTGGCGATCGGACCCACCTGCTCCGCCTCGCAACGCCCGCGGACGTGCTGATCGAGAGCTTCTCGCCCGGCACGCTGGACGAACTGGAGCTCGGTCCGGACCGGCTGCTCGGAGCGAATCCGCGCCTGGTGCTCACGTCGATCACCCCGTTCGGTCAGTCCGGTCCGTACGCCCGCTTCCGCGCGCCGGAGATCGTTCTGGAATCCGTTTCGGGTTGGATGGCCGGCAACGGCGATCCGGGCCGCGAGCCGTTGAAGATGCCGGGGGATCTGCAGGCCGAGATGTATGGGGCGCTGTTCGGCCTGGTCGCTACGCTCGCGGCAATTCGCCGCCAGCGGCGGACGGGTCACGGCGGCCATGTCGACGTGTCCATCCAGGAAGCCGTGCTGTATGCGCTGCCGAACATCACCACCGTCGCGCAGTACAGCGGCGAGAACTGGCGTCGTCGGGCTACCTATCCGCCCGATAGCCCACCCATGGGGATTTATCAGTGCGCGGATGGCCTGGTCGGCTGCAGCGCGGCGTACCAGTCGGAGTGGGCTGCCTTCTGCGCCCTGATCGACCGCGACGACCTGGTGGACGATGCGCGCTTTCGCACGCGCGCGGATCGGACGCGGAATGCGGCGGCGCTGGTGGACCTTATCGCCGCCTGGATGTCGGGCCAGAAGGCGCGCGACGTCTATCGCCGCAGCCAGGAAATGAAGGTACCGATCGCGCCGATCAGCACCCCCGCGGATCTACTGGCCTGGCCGCAACTCAAGGCGCGCGAGTACTGGGCTCGCCTGAGCCAGCCCGGCTTGGGTGAACTCGTCGTGCCCGGCGCGCCCTTCAAGCTGTCCGCCACGCCATGGCAGATTCGGCGACCGGCGCCCGCGCCAGGCGAGGGCCACGCCCAGATACTCGCGGAGTCGTCCTCCTCGCCTTCTCCCACACCGAGGCCGGATCGCGCGGACGAGCAGCCGCTGAGTGGCGTGCGCGTGATCGACCTCTCGATGGCGTGGGCCGGTCCACTGGCCACGCGTCTGCTGGCTGGGCTCGGTGCGCAGGTGGTCAAGATCGAGGGTCCGCAGCATATGGACCGCTGGCGCGGCGGTTCGATCCCATCAGATAAAGTCGAGAACTACCCCGAGCGCGAGCCGGGTTCGCGTCCGTACAACCGGTACGCCCTGGCCAACACGCAGAACGTCAACAAGTCCAGCCTCGTGCTGGACCTGAAGCGGCCGGAGGGTCGCGACGTCTTCAAACGGCTGGTGGGCGTCTCCGACCTGGTAGTCGAGAATTTCAGTGCGGGCGCCCTGGGTCGCCTCGGGCTCGATTATCCGGTCCTGCAAGCGATCAATCCGCGGATCGTGCTGGTGTCCGTCCCTGCACTCGGCCGTACCGGTCCAGAGCGCGATGTTGTTGGCCACGCGAACTTCTGCGAGGACGCCGCGGGCAACACATTTTTGTTCGGCTATCCAGGCGGTCCACCGCTGCACACGGGGACGGCCTGGGGTGACCCGATTGCCGGCGTCACGGCGGCCGTCGGCGCCCTCATGGCTCTCCTCGAGGCTGAATCTAGCGCGACTGGTCAGCACGTCGACGTCTCGCACGTGGAGGCCGCCATTCCCTTCAACGTGCAGGCACTTCTCGATCACACGATGCCTCGTGAGGGCAATCACCACCCGCGCATGGCGCCGCACGGATCCTATCCGTGTCTCGGCGATGACGCCTGGCTCACCATCGCCGTCGAATCAGACACGCAGTGGCAGTCGCTGGTGCATGCGCTGGGCGATCCAGCCTGGGCCCGAGACCCGCGCTTTGCCCGCCTCGCTGGCCGCCTGGCCCACCGCGATGAGCTGGACGCGCACCTCTCGGAGTGGACGCGGTCGCACGAGCACCGCGTGGCAATGGAACTTCTTCAAAGTCACGGCGTCGCGGCCGGAGCGGTGCTGACCGCGTCCGAACTCTGTGCGGACAGCCATCTCGAGGCGCGTGACGTGCTGGTCGAGCTCAGCCACCCCGAGGCCGGTCGCCACCGCTACCAGCGGCCTCCGTGGCGGATCAGCGGCGTGCCGAAGCCAACCCTCACGCCAGCGCCGTGTTTCGGGCAGCACAACCGTGAGGTGCTGAGCACGCTGCTGCATCTGACGGACGACGAGATTCACGATCTGCAAGCCCGGGGAATCGTGTCCTCCGAGCCATTGCCGCAGTACGGAGTATGACCGCGTTATGAAGAACACCCAGACTCTGCTGACCCCGGCCGTCAAAGCCCTGATCGGCACGACAAACGAGGTCACGGAGATGTACGGAACCATCGACCAGGAGACGGTGCGCCGCTATGTCGTGGGTATCCCGGACCAGGATCCGCGGCATTGGGACGCCGAACTCGCCGGTCCTCGCTTTGGTGGTCCAACGACGCCGGCGGTGATGGTCACGTACGTGGCTGCGAGACAACCACCGTGGCAGCCAGACGAGTTCCATGAGCGCATGCTCGAGGATCCGCTGCGCGACTCCGTGCAGATGGTGCGTTCGAGCGACGACCTGCTGGCCGCCATCCGGAGTGCGGCCCCCACCACGAGCCACCTCCACGCCGGTGACGAAGTGGAGATGTATCGGTATCCAGCGCTGGGCGATCGCATCTTCTTCCAGACCCGCTACGCCGACATCCAGGAGAAGGTCGGTAGCGACGGCCAGCCTTTCCTGCTGATCACCCGCGAGACCCGCTATTGGAACCAGAATGACGAGACGATTCTCGTCCTCCGCCAGCTCGGAATTGAGCGTTGAACCACAAGGAGCATTCCGCACACGTGACTACCACCATCGATGGCACCACCGCCGCGCCCACGTTGGAAACGCAGATCTACCAGAAGGATGGCCCCGCCGCGCGGATCTGGTTCAACCGGCCGGAGCGCCGCAATGCGACGAACGTCCAGTTTTACAAGGATCTCCTGGTGTGCCTCGACGAGGCGGAACACGACCGTGAAGTGCGTGCGATCGTGCTCGGCGGCGTCGGACCGGTCTTCTGCGCCGGCCAGGATCTGAAGTGGAGCTCGGAGGCGACTGAGGACGACTTTGAGGCGTACTCCACCAACCTGCGGCGCGCCTGGGATCGCATCCGGCGGCATCCCAAGCCAGTGATCGCGCGCGTGCATGGCGACGCGCTCGGTGGTGGAATGTACATCATCTCGCGCAGCGATCTGGTGGTCGCCAAGAAAACGGCGCGTCTGGCGATGCGCGAAATCAACACCGGCGAGCAGAGCGGCGGGACGCACCTCTTCACGGTAGGGCGCGCGCGGGCCATGGAAATCAATCTTCTTGGCCGCTACGTCTCGGGTGAAGAGGCGGAACGCTGGAACCTCATCAACAAAGCGGTTGACACCGACGAGGAGCTCGACGCTCAGGTCCAGGACTGGATCGAACAGATCGTGATGTTGCCGCCGTTGGCCGTCAAGGAGACGAAGGATTCGACCAACTTCCTGCTGGACCTGGCCGGATTCGATCTGCATTGGAACGCCAATTTCGGTCACAACCTGAAGTACACCGAAGATCGGATGGAGGCGAAGCGAGCGTGGGTCGAGCGGCGGAAGCCGGTTTACCACGGCCGCTGAGGAACTCGGCGAGCAGCGTGCGCGGCGGGGGTGAGTCCACTGCGGGTCCGCCCCCGCGCATCGGCGGCACGCCGTTGTATCAGCAGGTGAAGCATGCCCTGGAGCGGCAGATCCTGACCGGCCAACTGCGAGTTGGCGATTTTTTGCCGCCGGAACCGGAGCTGTGCCGTCAGTTCGCGGTCAGCACCATCACCGTACGCCGCGCGCTGATGGAGCTCGGTCGCGACGGGCTGATTCGCCGCAAAGGCGGGGTGGGCACGGTCGTCTCCGCGACCCGACGCAAGCTCCGCTTCGCGCTCTTGTTCCTTGGCTTCGACGAGCAGGATTGGACGGACCGCGGCGAACTGTTCGGCAACTTGCTGGCGGGCATCGGTGACGCCGCCTGGCGCGCAAACGCGGATTTTTCGACCATCCGCATATCTGCCAGTGAAGACCCGGCGCCGATTCTGAAGAACCTGGTGGACGAGCGTCAGGTCGACGGCGTCCTGCTGCGCACCGCCCGCGACGTTCCACCCGGCGCGATCGACCTGCTCGAAACACGCGGCATGCCGTACGTGGCCATCAAGCGGCACATCGAAGGGCGGCCGATGAACTTCGTGACGGTGGACGATCGGTCTGCCTCGCGCCGCGCCGTCGAGCATTTGATCGACCGCGGCCACACGCGCATCGGGCTGATCATGGCCGCGCCGGACATCAGCCCACGTCGTGAGGTAATGGCTGGCTACGCCGAGGCGCTTGCCGCACACGGCCTCACTTTCGATCCGCGCCTGGTGCAGACCATGCCGCGGCCCGGCTTGCCCACCCAGGAGACCGGTTTCACCGCCATGCGCGCGCTGCTGGCGCTCGATGACCGGCCGACCGCCGCGTGCATCAATGGTGGCGAGATGGTGATCGGTGCCTTCGACGCGCTGGCCGCCAATGGCCTGCGCGTACCGGAGGACATGGCCATCATCGGCCACGGCGACATGCGGGTGGCACTCGGACTGCGGCCAGCGCTGACCATGATCGAAACGCCATACGCCGACATCGGTCGCCTCGCGGCCACGACGCTTTTCGATCTGATCGCCAGCCCAGCCGTGGCGCCGCGCCAGGTCATGCTCGATCCACCGCTACTCGTCCGCGCATCGTGCGGGGTGCGACGGACGGCCGAGCTCGTGGGCCCAGGGCCCGATCCGCAGCACAAAGTGCCGCACCGACGTACTAGGCAACGCCCCAGCCGGCGATCCGCCAGCGACCGGGAGGCTGTCGTTCAGGAGGATGCAAATGTCTGATTCGTATGTGACGCGACGACGCGTCTTGCAAATGCTGGGTATGGGCGCGGCGGCTTCGCTCGTCGCCGCATGTTCGTCCACAACGCCCTCTGCACCGGCGCCGACGAGTGGACCTGCGGCCGCTCAGAAACAAGCCCCGGCGCAATCCGGCAGCGGCGGGGTGACCACGCTCAGCATGTTGATGAGCGTTGGCGGCAGCGGCAAAGCCCTCACCGGCGGGCTGCAGCAGTTCAATGACAGGTTCAAGGGCCAGTACGAAGTCAAAAGCGACCAGATCGCCATCGAGTCGCTGCTCGACAAGGTGATGACCCAGTTCATCTCGGGCACGCCCACCTACGACATCATGTCGATCAGCAGCGACTGGATGGCGGGCGTTGGCCAGTTCCTCGAGCCGCTGGATGAGTATCTCGCCAAGAGCCAGGTCGACTTCGCCAAGACCTTCGGTCCGAAGGTACGCAATGCGGTCAGCTACGAGGACAAGGTGGTCGGACTGCCGGCTCGCTTCGGCGCGGACATCATGTTCTACCGCAAGGACCTGTTTGACCAGGCGGGTCTGAAGCTGCCGTCTTCCCACCAGGAATTCCGCGACCTCGCGCAGAAGTTGATGGTCAAGGACGCGAGCGGTGCCGTTTCACGCTTTGGCACGTCGTTCAAGGCCCAATCGCCGTCGTGGACTGTTGGCAGCTTCGGCCATTTCTTCTTCGGTGCCGGCGGACGGTTCATCACGCCGGATGGCAAATCGCCGCACCCGAGCCTGAACAGTCCCTTCGCGCAGGAGCTGCTGGACACGATTCGCGCGATCATCGACGACGGGTCGACCCCTGAGGTTGCGGCCTGGACGTATGACGACAACGTGGTCGCCTTCCAGCAGGGCAAAGTGGCGATGTCGGACGAGTACAGTGCGCGGGCGTTGCTTGTGGAAGACAAGCAGAAGTCCCAGGTCGTCGGCAAGATGGGCTACGCGCCGTTTGTCATGCAGAAACTCGGCCCGGAGGAACCCACGCATTACGGCAGCACGTGGAACCTGAGTCTCGACAAGAACTCCAAGAACAAGGAAGCGGCGTGGCAACTCGCAACGTTCCTGACGAGTGCCGAGACGCAGAAGTACATGGCGCTGAACTTCTCCAATGGACCGACTGTGATCGAGCTGTACAGCGACCCGGAGTACGTGAAGCTCGACCCTGCCGCGGGGGCCGCGAAGCAGGTGCTGGAAGGAACGGGCTGGCTGCCCTACTACCCGGTGCCGCAGACCGCGGAGCTCGAAAAGGCAGCGCACGAGGAGATTCAGTCTTTCTATCTGAAGCGCCAGAGCAGCAAGCAAGCGCTGGACAACATCTCCCGCCGGTTCGGCGAGATCCTCAAGGCATAGCATGGTGGATCCTGGCAATCGGTCGCGTTTGCGCGAGGAGCGGCAGCAATGAGCCAACCGGCACTCGCGGCTCGGATTGCGTCGTCAGCAAACGCGCAGCCATTCGGGCGCGGCCGTCGGCGGCTCGAGCCGTACGTCTGGCTTATGCCCGTGCTGCTCCTGCTCGCGGGCGTGCTGCTCTACCCGTGGCTGTCCAGTCTCGTATTCAGTTTCGAGTCCTGGACACCCCTGCGGCCCATCCCAGCTCGCTTTGTCGGACTGGACAATTACCTGCGGTTGATCCAGAACCAGCAGTTCCTGGCCGCGCTCCAGAACACGGCGGTGCTGGTGGTCGCCACCGTGCTCACTCAGCTGGTGGTTGGCTTCGGGATCGCGCTGTTGCTGAACGAAATCCGCGTCGGCCGCAGTGTGCTCCTGGTCATGTACCTGCTGCCGCTGATGGTTACCCCGTCAGTCATCGGACTGAGCTGGAAGCTGCTGCTGCACGACCAGTGGGGTGTCTTCAACTGGGCCCTGACAAGCGTTGGCCTGCCGCGGATCGGCTGGCTGTCCGATCCGGCGTGGACGATCCCGACGATCGTGATGGTCGACGTCTGGCAAAACATGCCCTTTGGTGTGCTCGTACTGCTGGCGGGCTTGCAAGGCATTCCCGATGAACAGGTCGAAGCGGCCAAGATTGACGGCGCGAACAGTCTGCAGACCTTTCGCCATATCGTCTTACCTTTTCTCACTCCACTGATCCTGATCACGCTGCTGTTCCGGCTGATCTTCGCGCTGCGAACCTTTGACGTGATCTATTCGCTGTTCAGGTCCGGTGGGCCGGCGAACTCGGGCATGGTCATTGGCGTGTACCTGTATGAGCAATTGCGTACGGCCTGGCAAATTGGGCAAGCCTCGGCGACGTCATACGTTCTGCTCATGCTGACCATGCTGCTCGCGTCGGTGTTCATCCTGCGCTGGTATCGAGGAGCGGAGGACTGATGCGGCCACGTCCTCGTCGTGGCCGCATGCGGCTCGCGTTGATTTACGCCGTGCTGATCGTCGGCGCGGTGATGAACGTGTTCCCGATCTTCTGGTCGTTCCTGACCTCGATCAAGCCTCCCCAGGATACGTTCGCCGTTCCTCCAGTCGTCTTCTTCAAGCCGACACTGCAGTCGTACGACCTGCTCCTGGTGAGTGGCACGTCCGCCATGGCCTTCGACATGCGTCAACTCGCCACGAACAGCCTGGTGGTGGCGCTTGGCTCCACGTTGCTGACGATGGTGACGTCTGTCCTGGGCGCCTACAGCCTGTCGCGGTTCCGGTTCGCAGGCCGCAAGCAGGTCGCATTCATCATCATCGCCACGCGCATGCTCCCCCCGATCGCCACCGCCGTGCCGCTATTCCTCTTGCTGAACACGCTCCACCTGGTGGATACGCATGCCGGCCTGATCGCCGCGTACACGGCGCTGAACATTCCGTTCGCGGTGTGGATGCTGCGCGGATTCATGGATGAGATCCCGATCGACCTGGAGCAGGCGGCCATGATCGATGGTTGTTCGCGCCTGGGCGCGTTGCGGCGCGTGATCGTGCCGCTCATCGCGCCAGGCGTCGCCGCGACCGCGGTGTTCTCCTTCCTGCTGGCGTGGAACGACTTCGCGCTAGCGCTGATCTTGACGAATAGCAACGCCAAGACGCTGCCGCTGATTGTCATGAGCTTCATCACCGAAGAAGGAATTCTGTGGGGACCCATGTCGGCAGCCGCATCGCTGATTCTGCTGCCACCGGTTCTGTTTGTCATCTTCGCCCATCGCCATCTCGCACGCGGTCTGACGATGGGCGCCGTCAAGGGCTAAGAGAGGAGTCTTACGTTTTGTCCACCGCGGCGCTATCGCACCTGCGGGTCGTTGATCTTACCCATCACATCGCCGGGCCCTATTGCACAAAGTTACTCGCCGACTTCGGAGCCGATGCGCTAAAGATCGCGCGGCCCGGCGGAGGCGATGACGCTCTTGCACTCGGGCCATTCCTGGACGATCGCCCGAGCGCAGAGGGCAGCGGCACCTTTGCCTTCTTGAACACGAACAAGCGCAGCATCTGTGTGGATTTGAAAACCGACGCCGGCCGCGACGTGGTCCGACGTCTCGTGCAGGACGCCGACATCGTTGTCGAGAACTTCCGCCCGGGCGTCCTCGAGCGTCTCGACCTTGGGCATCAGTGCCTGCAGAGCATCAATCCGCGCCTGGTAATGACGTCGATCAGCAACTTCGGCCAAACCGGGCCGAACCGCGACTTTCGCGCCACCGAGATTGTCGCCGACGCGATGAGCGGTTGGATGTACGGCCTGGGCACGCCTGACCGGGAGCCGATCAAACCTCCGGGGGCCCAGGCTCAACTGGTCGGTGGGATGTATGGCTTGACGGCGACGCTGACGGCGATTTTCGCCCGCCAGTTCAGCGGGCGCGGCCAGTACGTCGATGTGTCGATCCAGGAAGCCGTGCTGTGGATGATGATGAACATCACCACCACCTACAGTTACAGCGGCCAGGTGTGGCAGCGCGACGGCGGACATAGCACGATGAATGCTCCGCAGGGCATCTATGAGTGCAAGGACGGCCTGATCGGCATCAACGTCATCTACTACGTCGAGTGGCCGCGGTTCGCGGAATTCGTTGGCCAACCGGAGTGGCTCGAGGATCCGCGGTTTGCTACGCCGGTCGAACGCGCGCGCAATCGGCCGGCCATGGATGAGGTGCTCGTTCCGTGGATCCGCCAGCAATCCAAACAGGACCTATACGAACGAGCGCAGCGAGCCAAGATTCCGTTCGCACTTGTCAACTCGCCAGCCGACCTGCTGGAGTCGCCGCAGTTGCAGGCACGCGACTACTGGGCGCGCGTGGGCGAGTGGACCATGCCTGGTGCCCCGTTCAAGCTGCCCGAAACTCCGTGGCAGATTCGCCGACCCGCGCCGCGGCTGGGCGAGCACACGGACGAAGCGCTGGAAGGTGTCGGGTTCTCCGCGGCGGAAGTGGCCGAGCTCCGGTCGACGGGGGCCGTCGCGTGAGCGCCCGGTTGCCGCTTGAGGGTGTCCGCGTCGTCGACCTGACCATGGCGTGGGCAGGACCCATGGCTATCCGCTTCCTCGGCGACATGGGCGCCGAGGTGATCAAAATCGAGGGCGCCAGCCACATGGATCGGTGGCGGGGCGGCACCTACGCCCAGCGCGGTCTCGAGCGCTACCCCGATCGCCAACCTGGTGACCAGCCCTGGAACCGGAGCTCGTTTTTCAACACTCAAAATCGCAACAAGCTGAGTCTCGCGCTCGATCTGAAGTCCGATCGCGGCAAGGACCTCTTCCGCCGCCTGGTGGGGATTTCGGATCTGGTCGCCGAAAACTTCAGCGCCGGTGCAATGCAGCGGCTCGGCCTGGACTATCCGGAGCTGCGGCGGATCAAGCCGGACATCATCATGCTTTCGATGCCTGCGCTCGGTCGGACAGGGCCGGAGCGCGACTTTATCGCGCATGGCCCAACTATCGAGGAGTTGGCCGGGACGACGTTCCTGCAAGGCTATGCCGACGGTCCACCGCTCCCGTCCGGCGGCCTCGCCTGGGGCGACCCGGTCGCTGGCATGGCCGGCGCCGCCGCGGCGCTGATCGCCCTGGTCGCGCGCCAGGAGACCGGCCTCGGTCAACACATCGACCTCTCGCACCTGGAAGTCGGCGTGCAGTTCAACTTCCAGGCGGTCCTCGAGTACGCGATGCATGGCAGACTGACGCGTCGGATGGGCAACGCTGATTCTTGCATGACGCCACACGGCGTCTATCCCTGCCGAGGCGAAGATCGCTGGATTGCGATCGCGATCAGCTCGGACGACGAGTGGTGCCGCTTGCGCCGCGCGATGGGCGACCCGGTCTGGGCGCAGGACGACCGCTTCGCCAGCCACGCCAGTCGCAAGGCGCATGCGGGCGAGATCGACCGGTGCCTCCGGGAGTGGACCTCGCGCTTCGAGCACCGCGAGCTGACGGACCACCTGCAGCAGGCGGGCCTTGCCGCTGGCGCGGTGCTGGATGCGCGCGAGCTATCGGAAGACGAGCACCTGAAGGCGCGCCGCTTCTTCGAGATCCTCGACCATCCCGTGGCTGGCGTGCACCAGTACCCGGGCATGCCGTGGCAATTTGCTGGAACGCCGCTGCATATCCGCCGACCGGCGCCGCTGTTCGGCGAGCACAACGAGCACATTCTGACAACGCTTCTGGGCATGACTCCAGACGAGGTTCACGCTCTCGAGGAGCAGGGCGTGATCGCGCGCGAGCCTATCCCACATGGCGACTGAAGAGGTCAAAGGGAGCCTACCGCCTATGAAATTGCTGACTTTCACCG